>JAIENC010000069.1 GCA_019751635.1 Mycobacteriaceae bacterium | reverse complement strand
GCTTGATGGCGTCCAGCTCGAAGGCCGGCACATCCCCAATGTCTTGGATGTGATCCCAGCGGTGGTCGCCGGCCGGGACGCACAACACCTTGTCGTCCCCGCCGTGCTCGTCGACCATCTGAAACATGCCCACCGGCCGAGCTGCTAATAGCACGCCAGGAAACACCGGCTGCGGTAGCAGTACCAGCGCATCGAGTGGGTCGCCGTCTTCGCCGAGGGTGTCTTCGATGAAGCCATAGTCGGTGGGGTAGGCCATCGGGGTGTAAAGGTAGCGGTCTAGCTTGACTCGGCCGGTCTCATGGTCGATTTCGTATTTGTTTCGCTGGCCCTTCGGGACTTCAATGGTTACCTCGAATTGCACCGGGTCGGCTCCTTCACCTTGGTTAGGGCATTGGCATCGAATGTCACCCTAGTCTTAGCCAAGCTCGGTGGTTACTGGCTGGTTCGGCACAGTTCGGCACAATGTCTTGGCAAGAACAGTTCAGGAGGCTTATGCGTCCCGCTCGCTGGCGGCTATCCACCCACCTCATTATTGGGCTTGCCGTGCTGATTATGGTCGGTGCCTTGGTAGCGGCCGTGGCGTTGTATACCGCCAGGAGTCATCCCGGTGGCACCCCGGCGGTTGCGCCACCACCACCTGCGGTGGTGGTCAAACCTGGACTAGTCCCGGCGGGTGACACCGCGGTGATGCCGACCACTAGTGGTCTAGTAGCCGCGCTAGCGGAAGTGCTCGCTGACCCAGACCTCGGCAAGCTCGGCGGGCGGATTACCGACGCCATGACCGCCACGGAGTTGTGGCAGCTCCAAGACAGTGCGCCGATGAAGCCGGCGTCAACCAACAAAGTGCTGACCGCTGCCGCGGCGTTGTTGATGCTGAGCCGGGACGCCCGGGTGAGCACCCGAGTTGTCGCCGGCAACGCGCCGGGCACTGTCGTCTTGGTGGGCGGTGGGGATCCGACGTTGTCGGCCGCTCCGCCGGATGAAGACACCTGGTATCACGGTGCGGCCCGGATCGGTGAGCTCGCCGAGCAGGTACGCCGTAGCGGCGTGACACCGACAACGGTGCAGGTCGACACATCGACCTACAGCGGTCCGACCATGGCCCCGGGTTGGGATCCGGCCGATATCGACGGGGGGGATATTGCCCCGGTGGAGTCGGTGATGCTCGATGCTGGTCGTATTCAGCCGGCGACTGTCGATTCGAAGCGGTCGCGGACTCCGGCTGTCGATGCTGGACGTGCGCTCGCCGCCGAGCTTGGTCTGGATGCCGCAGCTGTCCAGATCGCTGCTGCGCCAGCTGCGGCACGTCAGCTCGCGGTGGTGCAGTCGGCGCCGTTGATTGAGCGGTTACACGAGATGATGACCGCCTCTGACAACGTGCTGGCTGAGTGCATTGGACGGGAGGTAGCAGCGGCTATGCATCGTCCGCAGAGCTTCTCCGGCGCGGTTGAAGCCGTCATTGCTCGGTTAGACAGTGCCCATATCGACACTGCCGGGGCCAGGCTGGTGGATTCCAGCGGGTTATCGCTAGATGACCGGGTTACCGCCAAGACACTGGACGACGTGGTGCAAGCCGCGGCCGGTGCACACCAGCCAGCGTTGCGGCCGTTGTTGGATCTGTTTCCGGTCGCCGGCGCCAGTGGCACGTTAGCCAATCGTTTCGTCGACTCCGACCAGGCGGGGCCAGCCGGCTGGCTGCGCGCTAAAACTGGCTCACTGACCGCTACCAACTCGTTAGCCGGCGTGGTCACCGACCGCAGCGGCCGGGTTCTGACCTTCGCTTTCATCTCCAACAATGCGGGCCCGGCCGGTCGTACCGCGATCGATGCTTTGGCTGCGAAGCTGTGGTCATGCGGATGCCAACTGTGATTGGCTCATCGGGTCTTACCGTAGGGCGGGCTGTCGACTGGCAGTTCGCTGCCACTGTTGGGGCGCGGCTCGCTCGCCCAGCTCCGCCATGTACCGAATACACCCGCGGCCAGGTGATCGATCAGTTGACCGCCGCGGTGCACGCGGCGCGGCAGCCGGTATGCGAGGTGACAGGTCTAGACATCGGTGCTGCGATGCCCCCGACCCGGGTGGTGGACCGGCCGGCATGGATCCATGCGGGGGCCCAGTCGATGCGGGTGATGACGGGCGGAACCGACCAGCCGCAGAGCTTATGGACCGGCCGGGTCACCGGCGCCCAGGCGGGCGTGGTGTTGGCGTTTGTGGCATCCGGCATTATCGGCCAGTACGACCCGTTCGATCCTGCAGCAGGAGGCAGCCTGCTGCTGGTGTATCCGAATGTCATCGCGGTCGAACGTCAACTGCACGTCAACCCCGCCGATTTTCGGTTGTGGGTGTGCTTGCACGAGGTGACCCATCTGGTGCAGTTCACCGCGCACCCGTGGCTAGCGGACTATATGTTGGCGGCGCTGGCGACCTTGACCCAGGAAAGCAGCGACGATGTGCTGCAGGTGGCGGGTCGACTGGCGGCTTTTCTGCGGGGTGGGCAGTCGGAGCCGACGGGAAACCCGCCGGGCATCCTGGGGGTGTTGCGCGCTGTACAGTCCGAACCGCAACAAGCGGCTTTAGACCAGCTTTTCCTGCTCGGCACCCTGCTAGAAGGACATGCTGACCACGTCATGGATGCGGTCGGCCCGACGGTAGTGCCGTCGGTAGCTACTATCCGCAGCCGATTCGATGACCGCCGCCATCGCCGTCAACCGCCGTTACAGCGGTTGGTGCGGGCGTTGCTGGGTATCGACGCCAAACTGAGCCAATACACCCGCGGCAAAGCCTTCGTCGACCAGGTTGTTGATCGGGTCGGGATGCAGCGGTTTAACACAATCTGGACCGGACCGGCCACCCTACCGTTGCCGCGTGAGATCGAAAACCCGCAGCGATGGATCGACAGGGTGCTGTAAGGCAGCTCCGGGTAGCTGTCGAAGCGTTTGCTGGGTCCTATCTGCGGGCGCAGCTAGCGCCCACGCAGCGGTGGTGTGTGGGGTTGTCCGGCGGTCCGGACTCGCTGGCGCTGACGGCGGTTGCGGCGCAGCTACGGCCGACTATTGCGCTCATCGTCGAGCACGGTTTGCAAGCCGATTCGGTTGAGGTGGCCGAAATTGCCCGCCAGCAAGCTCTCGCCGTGGGATGTGTTGATGCACGAGTGCTGCCAGTTCAGGCCACCGGTGCCGGTGGCCCGGAGGCGGCGGCCCGCACCGCCCGTTACCGCGCCCTGCAAGCCCATCGCGATGGCCCGGTGCTGTTGGCTCACACGCTTGATGATCAAGCTGAAACGGTATTGCTGGGGCTGGGCCGCGGGTCGGGGGCTCGCTCGATCGCCGGCATGCGGCCGTACGCTGCGCCTTGGTGCCGTCCCTTGCTGGGGGTGCGGCGCAGCGTCACCCAGGCCGCATGTGCAGAGCTATCGCTGAGCTATTGGCAAGACCCGCACAACACCGATCGCCGGTTTATCCGTACCCGGCTGCGCCACGAGGTGTTGCCGCTGTTAGAAGACGTGCTCAACGGTGGGGTTGCCGAGGCACTGGCGCGCACCGCGATCGCGTTGCGGGCGGACACCGATTTTCTCGATGCACTCGCCGGGCAGGCGCTGACGCAGGTGGCGGTGGGTGACGCGCTCAATGCCCGTGCGCTGACCGAATTGCCTGATCCGCTGCGGCGTCGGGTGATCCGCGGCTGGCTGCTGGCTGGTGGTGCGATCGGGTTAACCGATAAGCAGATTCGGGGGGTGAACGCCTTGATTACCGACTGGCGTGGCCAGGGGGGAGTGGCAGTTGGGTCCCAATTGCCCAGTCAGCGGTTGGTCGCCGGGCGATGCGACGGCATGTTGACATTACGTCCCGAGCCGATTTAACCCGTCCTAATTGGCCGACAGCGCGGTGGAATGGCACGCTAGTGGCGTGGCTGAACTCGCCCCAGGGCAGACGGTGGAGTTGTATTCCGGGGATATCCAATCGGTACTGCTCACTGAGCAGCAGATCCAGGCTCGGGTCAGCGAACTCGCCGCGATGATCGGTGCGGACTATCGTGACCTTGCGGGCGCCGGGGCGCGGGATTTGTTGCTGGTCACGGTGCTTAAAGGCGCAATTATGTTCGTCACCGACTTGGCTCGAGAGATTTCTCTGCCAACCCAGTTCGAGTTCATGGCGGTCAGTTCCTACGGGTCTTCGGCATCCTCCTCGGGGGTGGTGCGGATTCTCAAAGACCTCGATCGTGATATTCAGGGCCGCGATGTGCTGATAGTTGAAGACATTGTTGATTCCGGGCTGACCTTGTCCTGGCTGCTACGGAATCTGAGTGCTCGGCAGCCGCGTTCGCTGCGGGTATGTGCATTACTGCGCAAGCTTGACGCGATGCGCGCCAATGTGGACATTGCCTACGTGGGATTCGATATTCCCAACGAGTTCGTGGTGGGTTACGGCTTGGACTACGACGAGCGCTACCGCGACCTGCGCTATATCGGGACCTTAGAACCGAAGGTTTATCAGGGCTAAATCCTGCGCTACGGGGTAACCAGAATTTTGCAGTGCCGCTCGGGATCGGCCAGGGCATCGAATGCCGCTGCGACACCGTCAAGTCCGACCTCGCTGGTGATGACCGGGGTGACGTTGATCTGGCCCTCGGCGATGGCGCGCAGTGATTCGGCGAATTCATCGGGCTGATAGATGATGACGAACTGCACGTTGAGTTCTTTGGTCACGGCAAAAAATGGGTGAATAATGTCGGGCTGCATGCACACGCCTACGACGACAATCCGGGTGCCATGCGGGCTGCGGCGCATCACCTCATCGATAATTCCGGGTATCCCGACCGCTTCAAACACCACGGCGGGATTAACCGTGTCAAACGGTGAACCCTGTGCCGGGTCGAGGGTCAGGTGTGCCCCCATAGCGCTGGCAAGTTCACGTCTTTTCGGTGAAAAATCTGATGCCACAATGCATTCCACGCCGCGTAGTCGAAGGGCTGCGATGACGGCGATGCCCACTGGGCCACAGCCAACCACCAAGGCGGTCTCGCCGCGTTGAATAGCCGATTTGTTGACGGCGTGCAGTCCTACCGCCATTGGCTCGGCTAGGGCGGCATGTTTGGGGTCCATGCCGGCGGGGAGGGGCAACAAAAACGGCGCCGAAAGCAACATCCGCTCCGCGTAACCGCCTAGCGTGCTGTTGCTGTACATGATCGGCTCAAAACCGTTGGCCGACAACAATATCGGCATTGATGTGACCAGCGTTCCCGGCGCGAAGCTCTCGGTGTCGGGCCCGACGTCGAGCACCTCCGCGCAGAATTCATGTCCCATAAAAACATCTCGGCTCAGGTCGACGCTGAGGCCGTTGAATGCTCCGGACATCTGGTCGTTGAGTGCCAACACCTCGGCGCCGTGTTTGGTGAAATGCAAGTCGGAGCCACAGATTCCGCACGCCCGCACCGAGACCAGTACCTGGCCCGGTCCCGGCACCGGTTCGGCCACGTCATCGCGGCAGATGATCTGCCCGTCGCGGAGCACCGCGGCGCGCATCAGGGTTGCTCGCTTTTCATGCTGCGCTCCTTGGTGTGTTCGCTGATGGCTTTCGCGATGGCATTCCCGGCGCCGCTAAGCAGTTGGTCGCGTTTGGCTTTGGCCCAATCGTGGGATGCTCGGGGGGTCTGGAGTTGTCCGGCGAAATGGGGAATAACCTTGCGGGCGAACAGTTCATAGCAGTGATAGGTCGCCTCGGGTGCGGCCCAGTCGTGGCCTAACAGCAGTAGAGTGCCAAAACCGCCGGATCGGTCGAGCAGGTCTTGGATGTGGTCGATCGCGTCTTCTGGGGTGCCGATACAGCAATTGCCTTTAGCGGCGTACTGTTCGACGAACTCTCGTGGGTTTTGCGCGCCGTCGACCAGGTTGGCCAGCGGCACAAATCCCGCTGCGCCGAAGTATCGGGCGAAATCTTGCAGCCCGTAAGCGCAGTCCTCGAGTGCTTGCTCGCGGCTATCGGCTAAGTGCACCGTAGTCAGCACCCGCCATCGGGACCGGTCCGGTTCTTCGCGGCCGACTTTCGCGGCCTGCTCGCACACCACTGACCAGGCATTTTCCAATGCCGCATAGCCGCCGGGCACCGACATGGACAGCGACAACAGCGACGTCCCTAATTCCCCGGCTAATCGCGGTCCGGACGGGGAAATCATTGCCGCCGTAGCGATCTCCGGATACGGCCAACTGTAGGGCCGGATGTGTAACGCGGCGTCCCGCAGGGTGAACCAGTCGTAGTGGCGGTCAATCCGCTCGCCGGGTTCGGCGCGGAACAAGGCCAAAATGGCTTCCAAGGATTCCCGCATCATGCGGCGTTGCTCAGCCGGGTCGATGCCCATCATGTAGGCATCTGACGGGAGCGCTCCGGGTCCAGTGCCGAACATCACCCGGCCGCGGGTCAAGTGATCAAGCAGTACCCAGCGGTCGGCCACCATCAAGGGGTGGTGGTAAGGCAGGGAGACCACCCCAGTGCCTAGCCGGATGTGTTTGGTGCGCTCTGCTGCTGCGGCGATAAATACCTCTGGACACGCGATCAACTCATAGCCACCGGAGTGGTGCTCGCCGAACCAGGCTTCATCGAAGCCTAGGCGGTCTAATGCGACCACCCGCTCCATGTCGTATTCCAGTGCGACTGTAGGGGATTGGCCAACCGGATGAAAAGGTGTGATAAATATTCCGAAACGCAGGGGCGACCTGGTGGCTGCGGCGTGCTGGCCGGAATCGCTCAACGCAACTCCAATCCGTTAAGGAAATCCAACAGGGTGGTGTTCACCTCGTCGGGTCGTTCCTGCTGCAGCCAGTGCCCGGCGCCGTCGATCATCACTTCACGGAACGGGCCAGAGACCAGCTGGGCGGCTCCGTCCGGGGGGGCGAAAGACAGCACGGGGTCTGCGGTTCCGCCCATGAACAGTGCGGGCACCG
>JAIENC010000051.1 GCA_019751635.1 Mycobacteriaceae bacterium | reverse complement strand
GCCGAGATCGCCCGGCTAACTACCCAACGCACCGTCAAGCCCTGGCTGACCGACCGCACGCTGCGACACCTGCTCACCGACATCACGGGAAACACCCATCGAGCCGAGTTCTGCATCGATAAGCTCTACAACCCCGACAATGTCCGTGGTCGGCTGGGCCTGTTGGAACTACGCGGGTTTGAGATGCCGCCGCACCTGCGCATGGCGATGGTGCAGTCGCTGTTGGTGCGCTCACTGGTGGCGTGGTTTTGGAACCAACCGCTCCGCGCCCCACTGATCCGCCACGGCGCTAACCTGCATGGCCGATACTTGTTGCCGCACTTCATTATTCGTGATATAGCGGCGGTTGCCGCCGATCTACGTGAGCATGGCATCGACTTTCACACCAGCTGGCTGGATCCTTTTACCGAATTCCGCTTTCCGCGCATTGGTACCGCGGTCTTCGACGGTGTAGAGATCGAGCTGCGCGGCGCAATCGAGCCCTGGAACACCCTCGGGGAAGAGACCGCCGGCGGTGGCACCGCGCGTTACGTCGATTCATCAGTTGAGCGCATCCAGGTCCGCATCATCGGGGCCGACCATGACCGCTACCTGGTGACCTGTAACGGCTACCCGATACCGCTGCTGGCCACCGACAACCCCGGCGTCCAAGTCGGCGGGGTGCGCTACAAGGCCTGGCAACCACCTAGCGCACTGCATCCCACACTGACCGCCGATGGGCCGTTGCGGTTTGAGCTCATTGACATCACCACGGCAACATCGCGGGGCGGCTGCACGTACCACATCAGTCACCCCGGTGGCCGCGCATACGACACGCCACCCGTCAACGCCAGTGAGGCAGAAGCTCGGCGTAGTCGGCGCTTCGAAGCGGTCGGTTTTACCCCGGGTCAGCTCGACCTAACCGGAATCCGAGAAATCCAGGCCCGATTGTCCGCCGACGTCGGCGCGCCGGGCATCCTCGATCTCCGACGGGTGCGTACCGTGCTGCGGTGATGGTCAACCAGTATGAATCTAGGGCGTAGCGGCATGGCACCGCGCTACGACGAATTCACCGATGCCGCCGGGCACGTCCGGCCCGCCTGGGCCGAGCTGGCCGAAGCGGTAACCGAACGCGGAAGGGCCGGCCTAGACCGCCTGCATTCCGTGGTGGATAACCTGGTGGATAAGGACGGCATCTCCTTCCTTGGGGTAAGCCCCGACCAGGATCTGGGCACTGACGGCCAGGCCATCGAGCAAATACCGTGGCATCTAGATCCACTCCCGCTCGTTGTTTCGTCGGCCGATTGGAACCTGCTTGAGGCTGGGCTGATTCAGCGATCACGGCTACTCGATGCGGTGCTCGCCGATCTTTATGGACCCCGCCGCTTACTCACCAGCGGCATGCTTCCCCCACAACTGCTTTTCGCCCACCCCGGCTACGTGCGGGCCGCCAGCGGAATCGAAGTGCCGGGCCGACATCAATTGTTCATCCACGCCTGCGATCTGAGTCGGCTACCGGACGGCTGTTTTGAAGTGAATGCTGACTGGACGCAAGCACCTTCGGGCGCGGGCTATGCGTTGGCTGATCGACGTGTCGTCGCGCATGCGCTGCCTGACCTCTACGAGCAGATTGGGCCACGCCCAACAACACCGTTCGCTCACGCGTTGCGACTGGCGTTGATCAACGCGGCACCCGAAGCCGCCGAGGATCCCGCCGTCGTCGTACTCAGTCCAGGCATCTACTCCGAAACCTCTTTCGATCAAGCCTATCTCGCGACTTTGATGGGTTTCCCCTTGGTGGAAAGCGCAGACTTGGTAGTGCGTGATGGCAAGGTGTGGATGCGCTCACTGGGCACACTCAAGCGTGTCGATGTCGTGCTCCGTCGAGTCGACGCCGAGTATGCCGATCCTTTAGAGTTGCGAGCCGACTCCAGGCTCGGGGTGGTTGGTTTAGTGGAGGCCCAACATCGCGGAACCGTCACCGTTGTCAACACGCTTGGCAGCGGAATCCTGGAAAGCCCTGGGCTACTGAGGTTTCTCCCCGAATTAGCACAGTACTTACTCGGCGAATCCGTTCTGCTGCACACCGCACCCTCCTACTGGGGCGGTATCGACAGCGAACTCTCCCACCTGCTGGCAAATCTGTCATCGCTGTTAATCAAATCGGTGGTGGACGGACAAACCATTGTCGGACCGCGGCTTTCGTCGACCCAGGTGAGCGAACTTAGTGCGCGGATTGCCGCCACACCCTGGCACTGGGTAGGGCGAGAGTTGCCGCAATTCTCTTGTGCACCTAGCGATCACGCCGGCACATTATCGTCGGCCGAAGTCGGTATGCGGTTGTTCGCGGTTGCCCAACGTAGTGGTGGTTATGTTCCCCTCACCGGCGGGCTTGGATATGTGCTAGCTCCCGGATTCGATGCCTATGAGTTGAAAACTATTGCAGCCAAAGATATTTGGGTTCGTCCTAGTGACCATGCTCGACCTGAGTCGCTCACCCTTTCGGCCGTTAAGCACTCGGCTGTCGAGGCCGGAAAAACGGGGGCAGGTACCTGGGGGGTCAGCTCACCACGGGTGTTATCCGATTTCTTCTGGATGGGGCGCTACAGTGAGCGAGCCGAAAACACCGCCCGGTTGTTGATCGTCGCGCGCGAGCGTTATCACGAATTCCGGCACCGCCAAGACACCGCAGCCAGCGAATGCGTGCCGGTATTAATGGCCGCCCTGGAGCGAAGCACCGGGAACCCCAGCAATGCCGAGGCTGATCGCGCTGAGGTGATCGCCGTCGCGCCCTCCACACTGTGGTCGCTGACCATGGACCACCAGCAGCCAGGATCACTCGCGCAAGCCGTCGACAGGCTAGCGCTGGCCGCCCGAGCAATACGTGATCAGTTGTCTGGGGATACCTGGATGGCGTTGGCCGGGGTAGAGCGCTCCTTGACACACAAACCCGACCCCCCGGAGTCGCTGGCCGAAGCCGACGCCCTGCTGGCATCGGCGCAGACGCAGACATTAACCGGGATGCTCACCCTGTCCGGTGTGGTCAGGGAGTCGATGGTGCATGACGCCGGCTGGACGATGATGGATATCGGTAAACGCATCGAACGCGGTATTGCGTTAACCGGGTTACTGCAAGCCACCCTAACCACAGCGCGTAGCGCCGCGGCCGAGCAAACCATCATCGAGTCGACCCTGGTGGCCTGCGAATCATCGGTCAGCTACCGTCGCCGCACCGTAGGCAATGTCAGTGTGGCCGCGGTGGCCGAACTGATGCTGTTCGACGCCGCTAACCCGCGATCAGTGGTGTATCAAGTGGAGCGCCTGCGCTCCAACTTACGGAATTTGCCCGGTTCATCAGGATCGTCTCGGCCCGAGCGGATGGTCGACGAGATCAAAGCTCGGCTACGCCGGTCCCATCCCGCCGAGCTGGAAGAGGCCAGCGCAGACCGGCGCCGTGGGCAGCTCGCCGACTTGCTCGCCGCGATCCATGCCGCGCTGCGCGACCTAGCCGACGTCATTACCGCAACACAGCTGACCTTGCCCGGCGACATGCAGCCACTGTGGGGCCCCGACGAACGACGGGTGACGGCGTGACCGATCCGCAGCAACCACCGGAACACACCCGGTACTACTGCATCAACCACCGCACGCAATACCGATACTCCGATGTGGTGACCAGTTCATACGGGCAAGGCTTTTTGACCCCGCGGGACCTGACCCGCCAACGTTGCCTATCACACGAATTACGCATCGAACCAGAGCCAGCCGACCACTCCATCAGCCGCGATGTGTACGGCAATACCCGGTCCTACTTCCACGTCCTTGCCCATCACCGCGCGCTGACGGTCCATAGCGCAGCCGTCGTTGCTGTGCAGCCCACCATGCCGGGGTACTTCACCCACCCAGCAGCGCAAGCGCCGTGGGAGACCGCCCGCCCCGCCGGGCCGGCAGCGGCGTTGGCCGTAGAGTTCACCCTTGACCTGCAGCCCGCCGAAATCACTGACGCGGTGCGCGAATACGCGGCACCGAGTTTTTCCCCGCAGCGACCGCTAGTCGACGCCATCCGCGACCTCGGCCACCGGATTTATACCGACTTTAGCTACCGCTCCGGCGCCACCACGGTGTCTTCCCGAGTCGGTGAAGTATTAGCTGCCCGAGCGGGCGTATGCCAAGACTTCGCCCGGCTGGCGATCGCCTGCCTACGCGCCAATGGCCTTGCCGCAAGCTATGTTTCGGGATACTTAGCCACCGATCCACCGCCGGGAAAAGAGCGGATGGTGGGTATCGACGCCACCCACGCATGGGCAGCGGTGCGCACGGCGCAGGGCCAGTGGCTGGGATTCGATCCGACCAACGATCAGATGGTCGATGAGCGCTACATCGTGGTGGCGTGGGGACGTGACTACGCCGACATTCCACCATTACGCGGCATTATTTACACCGACTCCGAAAGCAGCGTGATCGACGTCTCGGTGGATGTCGCACCCATCACGCCGCCGGACAACCCTCACGATTGACCCCGCCGAGAGCTTTCGGCGCGTTATCAATGGCGGTGCGCAGCACCTCGAACACCGCCGGATCCCACGTCAATGCCGTCTTCCAATCAAGCCCAAGCCCGGTGGAGAGGCGAATGCTATGAGTGTCGTCAAAAGTGAAACAACGCCGATGTGGGAGCACCGAGTCGGCAATATCCACCGCGAAGGCGCTGCGCACCGCCACTTCACCGTCATTAGGCCAGACCAGTGGATTCACCGGCCCGGCCTTGGCGAATTTCGCCCCGGCGATTAGCGTCACCGGGATCTTGTCCAGTACTCCGGCTTGAAACTGATTCCACCCGTCTTTGCCCATCAGGTAGCTCTGACTCACCTCGCGAGCTGACCCCGACACGAGGTGCTGCAGTTCGGTTTTGAAGTTCTTCATCGCGTTTTCGCAGAGCTGATCACCGACACAATCGGTCAGTGGGATGGTGCCGTTCACATAATCCGACATGTAGGTGCCCTGCCACGGCGTACCCACAGTGATCAACGAGCTGACTCGTATCGGCAGGTTGATGGTGGTGATGGTGCGGATCGCCGCCCGCGCATATAACCCGCCCATCGAGTGACCGACCAAATCCACGGTGTCAATGCCTTTATCGGTGTGCAGGTAGTTCAAAAACCGCGCCAGGTGGTCGCCAGCGGTATCGATACTGCCCGTGGAGTCGACGGTCATAGTCTCCGGCAAAATAACGGGGCAGACCCCAAACGGACCGAATCCGGTCTGGTCTACTACCTGCCCACGGCCGGCCATAGCCGGGGAGGTGAACACCGTGTAGCCCTGCTTGAGGAGGTACTCACGAATCGCGGTGTCGGTGTGGCCAGCAGCCATGCCCGTTGCGCACGCCTGATCCGGGCTGGTGTAAGGACTGGTGGATTCACCACCGGAGATGATCACCACAGCCCGCGACTCCGCATGGTTCTTATCACCACCGGATTTGCTGCCACAGCCCACCAGCATGGTTGTCAGAGCTAGTACGGCCGCAGTGAGAGCCAGCATGCGTTGCACAATCAGGGATCTTAATGACCCCAGGCCGTCCCGGGTGCCGTTAAGTGAACTTCCCTGTGCCTGGCCAGCGTCGGCTGCTAGTGACGGCCACCGCAGTTAGGGTTCGACGGCTTGGACGGCCATGCGCACGCGTTGATGTTGGTCCTGTCGCCCCAGCCGCCACCGGTAAACACGCCGTACGCGTTGCTTTGCGTCCCGGTGTAGGTGGCACCGCTGCCGCCTGGACCGCCACCTGTGTTGATCACGGTCACCGTCCAGCCTTTGCCCTCGAGTTCAGTCTTATAGGCGTTCATGACGTCGTTGGGATCTCCATTGACCATGAAATGCATATGTATGCCGTTGTCGGGGATGGAATCTGGACCGTCAGTACGCCGAGCATTGGCCGGAACGGGAATCAACGATTGCAGTTGCGCGCTGGCATCGGTGGTCGTGGTCGTGGTTGTGGTTGTGGTCGTTTGCGCGGTTGTGGTTGAGGGGGGTGTTGTCGACGGTGTTGCCGTAGCCGGAGTTGTCGCTGTTGTTACGGTCACCGTGGTGATCGTGGCCGGTGCTGTTTTGGCGCTGGGGTGCGGGGCGCTGCTACACGACGATGCGAGAAGACCTACCACCAGTGCGACGGCCATCGAGACATAGCTACTACTTCTCATGGTTTCGTACCGTACTCATCGAGTGCAACGCCGCTTCGGGCGGCGGTTGAGCTTGACGACTTCTGCATGAGAAGCGTTAAGTGATTTGTCGGTTCAGATTGCGGGCTGCCACATCGTCGGTGTTCTCGTAGGCGCAGGAGGCGGTAAGCAGCCAAGCGGCGAGCTCAGTACTGTAGTTCTGCATGGCGTTAGCCAATTGGGTGTGGGCTTCTTCGGCTTCCTTCAGGGCATCTTGAGCGCCGTAGCAGATCACGCCGTGGGTGGCGTGAACGTCATCGGCGATTCCTGAAACCGCGCTGGCCGCGGCACCAAAAGCGGCGGCGGCTTCTTCCTGATAGGGAGCCAAGCTCTTGATGTAGTCCGGATCAGCAAACAACTCTGACATGTTTTAGCCTTTCGGTTGCGGATCTGGGTCGCTGGTGGCCACCACGCGACGGTCTGTACGACGCTGAGCCCAGGGCAGCGGTTCGTTGTCCGGTGTCTCAATGTCGATCGGCGTATGCCCATTAGCACCGAAAACCGTTGCCAAGCTAGCCGTTTCGTCTTCAGATTCGGCTGGGCGATGTTGTTGCGCAGCAGCCGGAATGGGTTTGCGGTGCGATCCGCCATCCTGGTTAACCTGGGTGGGGCGCCACACACCGGGGGTCGACGCCGGCGATGTGTTCGTAGACGTCTGGCGGATTGCCGGTGTAGCTGCGGCCATGGGCGTGGCGGCCAGGTCAGGCAGAAGACCGCCCTGATGGCTCGGGTTAGTGGACTCCCG
>JAIENC010000014.1 GCA_019751635.1 Mycobacteriaceae bacterium | reverse complement strand
CTATGTGCTGGTTGATAAACCACCCTACACCCAACGCGGTTTGCTTTGGGCCCACCACATCCCCGAGTTCGGCGCTGACGCTAACATCTTCGCCGGGCCGCAGATAGCGGAGATAGCGCTGTTCACAGTTGGTCGCTACCACACCGACGTAGCCGGCGTCGTCGAATAACCGCAAAATTCTGCCCAGTGGATCATCGGCTGGTCGGTCACCGCCGAGCCCGGTCATGGTCCACACCTGGATCATTGCCGGCGGTGCGACCACGCCGGGATGGCCGGCGGCGCGGGCGGCCACCGCATCGGTGTAGATAGGGTTGCGATCGCCGATGGCCTCCAACCAGGTGTTGACCATGGACTGATTGACGGGGTCACGGCCGGACCGCGGCGCGCTGTGTCCCGCAGCGCGAATCTGGGCTATCCCGTCGGTAAGTCCGTCGGTCACCGCGGCACCCTCGGGACGTTGAGCCCAGCGGCGGCCACCATCTCCCGCATGACTTCGTTGACGCCGCCGCCGAAGGTGATCACCAGGTTGCGTTTCGTTTGCACATCAAGCCAGCGCAGCAGCTCGGCGGTGTGCGGCTGCGCCGGGTTGCCGTATCTGCCGACCATCTCTTCGGCCAGCCGGCCAACCAACTGAACACGTTCGGTAGCAAAAACTTTCGTTGCCGCGGCATCGGCGACGGCTATCGTTTCACCGGCGGCGGCTACCTGCCAGTTGAGTAGCTCGTTAACCCGCCAGATCGCATGCATCTCACCGAGCGCCCGCTGCACCTCACGATGATTTATCGGGGCCTGCTGCGATTGGTCCGCACCGCCCGGTTTGATGGCCCACTGATACACGCGGTCATAGATGCCGGCAATCCGGCCAGCGGGGCCGAGCATGACCCGCTCGTGGTTGAGCTGGGTGGTGATCAACCGCCAGCCGGCGTTCTCCTCGCCGACACGCATATCCACCGGTACTCGCACATCGCTGTAGTACGTGGCGTTGGTGTGGTGGGCACCATCATTGGTGATAATCGGCGTCCAGGAGTAACCCGGGTCTGTGGTGTCCACGATCAGAATCGATATGCCTTTATGCCGGGCAGCGCTCGGGTCGGTGCGGCAGGCCAGCCAGATGTAGTCAGCCAGGTGGGCTCCGGTGGTGAAAATTTTCTGGCCATTGACGATGTAGTAGTCGCCATCGCGAACAGCGTTGGTACGCAACGAGGCCAGGTCTGTGCCGGCTTCGGGCTCGCTGTAGCCGATGGCGAAGTGGACCTCTCCGGCCAGGATCGCCGGCAAAAATTTCTTTTTCTGGGCTTCGCTGCCGTAGGCCTGCAGGGTCGGGCCGACGGTCTGCAAGGTGACGTACGGCAGCGCAACATCAGCCCGTGCCGCTTCGTTGACGAAAATTTGCTGCTCCAACGGGCCAAAGCCGAGGCCGCCATACTCCTTCGGCCAGCCCACGCCCAGCCACCCGTCGCGGCCCATCCGTCGTACTACTTCTTGATAGGCCTTGCCGTGCCGGTGGGTCCGCATCTCTTCGGATTCATCGGCGGTGAGCAGAGTGGAAAAGTATTGGCGCAGTTCGGCTTGCAGCTGACGCTGCTCGGGAGTTAGTTCGATGAACATATTCCCGCCAGCATGTTCAGCTGATGTGAAGGCCCACCGAGCAGCCTGGTTAAGTCTTTACAGGCCGAGTAGTACCGGCTCATCGGATAGGTGATGTCCACGCCAATGCCACCGTGTAGGTGGTGGCAGGTCTGCATGGCCGGCGGTGCCTGTGCGGTGAGCCAGTAGCCCAACACGGCGAGGTCGGGATCGGCGTCGCGGTGTTGGGCTAGTTGCCACACCACTGATTTGGCAATTAAGCTCAGCGTGCGTGAAGTGATGTAAACCTCCGCGAGTTGTGCCGCGACGCTCTGGAAGGTCGCAAGCGGTTTGCCGAATTGGTGACGGTGAGCAACATAGTCGGCGGTCAAGCGCAACGCTCCAGCTACCAGCCCGTCGACAAAAGCACCGATCATTGCCAATGCCAGCTGATTGACCCGCTGCACGGTGGCCCCTACCAGCACGTCCTGGTCCGGCACGGCAACATCGGCAAAGCTCACCACATATTCGTCGGCGCCGGAGGAAGTGGGTGTCTTAGTCAGCTGCACACCGTCGGCCTGGGGCGAGACAACCAGCACCACGCTGTCGGGCGTACCGGTGGCCGTGACAATCATCCAATCCGCTTGAGCGGCATAGCTGACGCTCACTTTAGTGCCGGAGAGCCGCCCGTTGCGGAGGATCGTTGCGCAGTGCGTCGGTAGTGGCGCTCCCGGCTCGTTGAGCGCGGCGGTGAGTAGTGCACCGTTGGCGACCCCGGCTAAAAAGCGATCCTGGGCGGCGTCGGTAGCCAGTTCCAACAACGGCACCACGCCTAAGCCGAGCGTGGCCAGCGCGGGACTCACCAGCCCGTGCTGCCCGATCTGGGTCATTGCGGTCGCCACTTCACGCAGTCCGACGTTATCGCCGCCGAGGCGGCCTGGCATGGGGAGCGCCGTCACCCCGCCGGATACCAGCCCTTCCCAGCTGAGTTCACGGTGCAGGGCCGCGGACACCACATCGGCCACTGCTTGTTGTTCGGGGCTGGGGGTGAAATCCATCAGTGGGCCACCGGGCACCGACCGGTGTAGTCGACCTGCCAATGTTTGATGCCGTTGAGCCAGCCGGACCGTAGCCGTTCGGGCGCCGAGAGCGGTGTCAGGTCGGGCATATGGTCGGCGATCGCGTTGAAAATCAGGCTGATGGTCATCCGGGCTAAGTTGGCGCCGATGCAGTAGTGCGCGCCGGTGCCGCCGAATCCGACGTGCGGGTTGGGATTACGCAAAATGTTAAACGTGAACGGGTCGACAAAGACTTCTTCGTCGAAATTAGCTGAGCGGTAGAACATCACCACCCGTTGGCCCTTGCTAATCGGTACCCCGGACAGTTCATAGTCGGTCAGTGCGGTGCGCTGAAAACAGGTGACCGGAGTGGCCCACCGCACGATCTCGTCGGCCGCGGTCTCCGGGCGCTCACGTTTGAACAATTCCCACTGGTCGGGGTGGTCGGCGAAGGCCATCATGCCCTGGGTGATGGAGTTGCGGCTGGTCTCATTGCCAGCCACTGCGAGCATCACCACGAAGAAGCTGAACTCGTCATCGAGGAGTTTCTCGCCGTCAATGTTGGCTTGAATCAGTTCGGTCACAATGTCATCGCGCGGATTCTAGGCTCTGTCCGCGGCCATCTGCATCGCGTAGGTGATGAGCTCTAGCGAAGATGCTTTCGGGTCGATATGGGCATACTCGGGATCCTCGGTCCCGGTCATCTCGTTGGACCACTGGAACAGTTTGTTGCGATCTTCTTGTGGCACGCCCATCAAGTCGGCAATCGCCTGCAGTGGTAGTTCGCAGGACACCTGCTCAACGAAGTCGCCGGAACCAGCTGCCGCTGCGGTTTTGGCAATATTCTGGGCCCGCGCGTTGAGTTCGTCGCGCAGGCGTCCGATGGCTCGGGGGGTAAAACCCCGGGAGATAATTTTGCGCAACCGGGTGTGGTGTGGGGCGTCCATATTGAGCATGACGAAGCGTTGCAGCTCAATGTTTTCCCGAGTGATGTCGTTGCTGAACCGCGGTATCGTGGTGTTTTCCCAGCTGGAGAAGATGTCGCTACGCAGCGACACTTCTTTGACGTCGCGGAGTTTGGTGATCGCCCAGAAGCCACCGTCGTGGTACCCGCCGCCCTTGCCGGGAGCCTGCGCGTTCCACCAAATGGGTGCTTTGGCCCGCAACTCGGCGAACTCTTCAACCGGTAATCGCTTGGCGTAGATATCGGGGTCGGTGAAGTCGAAACCTGGTGGAAGATCAGGGCTAGACATCGGAGTGGGCCTCCCTTGACAACGTATTCTAGTGCCAGTAAAACATGGCTTTGTCGCAGAACAAAAGGGATCTAAGGGTCCTTGCTTGTCAGGGTAATGAAACGTGTTCTAGCCTGGCCGCATGGGTAAGCCGGTGATTGTTGAAGCGACTCGCAGCCCGATCGGCAAGCGCAATGGTTGGTTGTCCGGGCTGCATGCCACCGAGTTGCTCGGCGCGGTACAGCAGGCGGTAGTGGCCAAGGCTGGTGTTGAACCTGCCCAGGTGGAACAGGTGATCGGCGGCTGCGTCACGCAGTACTCCGAGCAATCTAACAACATCAGCCGGACCGCATGGTTGACCGTAGGACTGCCTGAACAGGTCGGTGCCACCACCATCGACTGCCAATGCGGTAGCGGCCAGCAGGCCAATCATCTGGTTGCGGGGTTGATTGCGGCTGGGGCCATTGATGTCGGTATCGCCTGCGGTATCGAAGCGATGAGCCGGGTCGGGTTGGGCGCTAACGCTGGCTCGGCTCGCGCTTGGCGGGCCGAGTCGTGGGACATCGACATGCCGAACCAATTCGAGGCGGCCGAGCGTATCGCTCAACGGCGCGGCATCACTCGTGACGATGCCGACGCTTTGGGGTTGCAATCCCAGCTACGCGCCCAGCAGGCCTGGGCGCAGGGGCGATTTGACCGTGAGATCTCGCCCATCGAAGCGCCGGTGCTCGACGCGCAGCATCAGCCGACCGGCGATTGGCAGACGGTGCTGCGTGATCAAGGCCTGCGGGACACCACCATGGCTGGCTTAAGCCAGCTCAAGCCGGTGCTTGATGGCGGTATTCACACCGCGGGCACCTCGTCGCAGATCTCCGATGGTGCGGCAGCGGTGCTGTGGATGGACGCCGAGAAAGCCAAAGCGCTCGGTCTGCGGCCACGGGCCCGGATCGTAGCCCAAGCGTTGGTCGGTGCCGAGCCCTACTATCACCTGGACGGTCCGGTGCAGTCGACGTCGCGAGTGCTGGACAAAGCCGGTATGACGATGGGCGATATTGATCTCGTTGAGATCAACGAAGCGTTCGCAGCAGTGGTGTTGTCCTGGGCCCAGGTGCACAATGCTGACATGGCTCGGGTCAATGTCAATGGTGGTGCGATAGCGTTGGGCCATCCGGTGGGGTGTACCGGTAGCCGGCTCATCACCACCGCCCTGCATGAATTAGAGCGCACCGATCAGAGCACCGCATTGATCACCATGTGTGCGGGCGGCGCTTTATCCACGGGGACCATCATTGAGCGCTTCTGATGCCCCCCGTTTCTGATCAGGACCGTATTGCCGCGGCCCAGGCCTACATTGATGCGTTGGTGAGCCATGACGCCAGCGCGGTACCGTTCACGCCGGACTGCGTCCGGATCGAGCTGGGTATGAAGACCGGTTTCTCCGGAGATCAGCTTCGGCGCAGCCTAGATCGTGGTCCGCAGTTTCGGGTTATTTCGGCATGCACACCGCCGCAATACACCATCGCCGGCGACGTGATCCGCGCGGTGTACACGGTGCTGACGAAGGCCAGCATCGCCGGCCGGCGGATCAGCACCCGGGTTGATGAGACTTTTGTGATACCCGCTGACGATCCCGCCGGCCAGGCTCGGATCCACCACATCAGGGCGCGGATTCGCCCGATTTTCACTCACGATCGGAGTGGTTATGCCGAAAAATAAACCAAAGCTGCTTAATTCGCCGCTGGCCGACTTTGCGATCAAATGGATGTCACGCCTGCAAACCTGGTTGTACCGCCGTAACGATGGGGCCGGACTTGGCGGTAATTTCCTGAACATTCCGGTGGCCTTGCTGACCACCACTGGCCGCAAGACTGGCCAACCTCGGGTTAGCCCGTTGTATTTCTTGCGTGACGGTGACCGGGTGATTCTGGCTGCCTCTCGCGGTGGCTCGGATAAGCACCCCCTGTGGTATCTCAATCTCCACGCAAACCCTGATGTTTCGGTGCAGATCAAGAGCGACGTCCTGACACTGCGTGCTCGGGATGCCAGCGACCAGGAGCGGGCCCGCTACTGGCCGCAGCTGGTCGCGATGTATCCGAGCTATCAGGACTACCAATCTTGGACGGACCGGACCATCCCGATTGTGGTCTGCGAGCCCTAAGCCGATGATCTCCGATGAGCAGATTGCTGCCATGTCGCCGGCGCAGCGACGGGAATTGATCTCTCGGTTGGAGCGCCCATTCAGTGAGATGCTGCCGGCTGCGGTGGCGGACCGGCTGCGTAGGGCGCATGTGGGACTCATGGTTATCGGAACGATAGTGCTGATCCCGTGGATCGTGTACCTGGCGTTTAAGCTGCCCGGCACCTACGCTGCGCACGATTGGCCGGCGACGTGGATCGGCTTTGACATAGTGCTGGTTGCCTTCATGGTTGCCACCGCCGTGCTCGGTTGGCTGCGCCGCTTATTGGTGGTGTTGACCGCGTTCACGACCGGTGTGTTGTTGGTCTGCGATGCCTGGTTCGACATCATGACGGCGGGACCCGGGGAGATGGTCACTACGGTGGCGAGTGCGCTGCTGGCGGAGTTGCCGTTGGCGTTCATTCAAATTGCTGGCACGCTGCGGATCATGCGGCTCTACGCCGGCCGGCGGTGGGCCGTCGATAAATACACGTCGCTGTGGCGATTGCCGCTGCGGCCCTAACCCGTTGTTTGGCAAGGAGTTCAGATTCCTGGTCGGCCATCGAACAAGAAAATCATCAGGTCGATTTGTCGATGATTGGCACAAACTCGGCATCGGCGAACACGCAAGCTGAGCAGAAGCAAACTTATTGCATAGTAAAGTTGTGCATCTCTCTATATTTTTCGGCCGCTTCGTTCAACCGCTCAGCGTTTTTTTGTGCGTTTTGATGGCTCTTCGTAATTCAGAGTGCATTGATGAGTGCGTGTAGGCAGCCGCTGTGTAGGAGTGAGCGGATGCGGTAGTGG
>JAIENC010000027.1 GCA_019751635.1 Mycobacteriaceae bacterium | reverse complement strand
GGGATTTGATGGGGGGTGACTTCCCGGGCTGGCTGGCGGAGCTGTTCGGCACGCAGTCCGTGCTGCCGCTTACCGGACTCACATACCCGCAGGGCGTTGGCGTTGACGCCGCCGGCAATGTATACGTCGCCGACCGGGGGAACAACAGAGTGGTGAAACTGGACGCCAAATCCAACATCCAGGCTGATCTGCCTTTCACCGGCCTTAACCATCCAGATGGTGTGGCGGTGGACGCTTCGGGCATCGTTTATGTCACCGACTCGGACAACGACAGGGTGCTGAAGCTCAATCCAGGGTCGAGCACCCCGATGGAGTTGCCATTCACCGGACTTGCCGTGCCCTCGGGGATCGCCGTAGACGCCGCTGGCGCCGTCTACGTCACCGACCACGAGACCGGCAAAGTGGTCAAGCTGGATCCCGAGTCGAGAACCCCGACGATACTGCCGTTCACCGGCGGCCACCCTGTGGGCGTAGCGGTCGACACCTCCAGAAAGAAAGTCTTCGTCGCCGATAACGGGAGTGGCAGAGTGGTACAGCTGGCAACGAATTAACCGTGGATTCCGGCACCGGCTTCAGGATCGAATTCCACGGGTTGATCGGTATTGTCATGCCAACTGGTGGCGAAGAATATCGCGGTGGTTCGCGGGTGAAAGTCTCTGCCGATGGTCATGGTGTGGTGTCGCAAGCCGGTATGGCCCTGTTGCGTGAGCTTGCCGACCGGACTGGGTTATCGGCGCAGGTCACAGCCGCCTTGTCGGACACGCACCGCAGCCGTGGGTGTATGCCCCGGGTGCGGTGTTCGCTGATCTGGCTGCAGCGGTGGCCGACGGAGCGGACCGCATCGACGGGGTCGGGCAGCTCGGTGGGGATCGTGAGCATGCGTTCGGAGCCAAGGCCTCGACGACGACCATGTGGCGGCTGGTCGATGAGCGCATCGACGTCGCGCACCTGCCAAAGGTTTGTGCCGCCCGCGCCGCGGCGCGGGCGGCGGCCTGGGCTGCCGGAGCCGCCCCCCGTTTGGCCGCCCCCTGTATATCGACATCGACGCCACTTTGGTCATCGACCATTCCGACAACAAGGCTCAGGCAGCCCCGACCTGGAAGAAGTCCTTTGGCCACCACCCGTTGCTGGCGTTTCTGGATCGCCCGGAGATCGCCGGGGGTGAGGCGCTGGCCGGGCTGTTGCGGGCCGGCAACGCCGAGTCCAATACCGCCGCTGATCACATCACGGTCCTACAAGCAGGCGTTGGTCTCGCTACCAGCGCCTCGCTACCGGCAGAGTGGCGCCCGAACCCGCGCGATCCGAACGCACCTCCGGTCGTGGTGCGGTCGGATTCGGCCGGGGCCACCCTCCGCTTCGCCACCGCCTGCCGCGATCAGGGGCCGGGTTCTCCTTCGAGTTTCCCGTCGATGCCCCGGTCCAAGACGCTGTGGACACCCTCAAACTCGGTGATTTCTGGTACCCGCCAATCGATTCAGGGGGTGACATCCGAGACGGGGCATGGGTGGGCGAGGCCACCGGCCTGGTCAACCTGTCCGCCTGGCCTGCTGAGACCCGGCTGGTCCTGCGCAAAGAGAGGCCCCACCCAGGTGCGCAGCTGCGCTCCGCCGACGCCGACGGCACGCGGGTCACCGCGTTCATCACCGACACCGCACCCGGGGTCGTACCAGGCAGTTGGCCGGCCTGGAACCGCGCCATCGACAGCACGCACGCGTCGAGGACCGTATCCGCGAAGCCGACGCCGCCGGCCTGGCCAACCTGCCCTGTCATGACTTTGACTCCAATGCCGCCTGGCTCGAAATCGTCCTGACCGCAACAGACCTGGTCGCCTGGGCTAAACTGATCGGATTCACCGACGCCGCCGAGTTGGCCCGCTGCGAGATCACCGCGTTCCGTTACCGAGTCCTGCGCACCGCAGCCCGAATCACCCGCGGAGCTGCGGCTGCGCATCGACGCCACCTGGCGCTGGGCCACCGCCATCGCGACCGCCTGGCGCCGCATCCGAGCCGCCTTCCCCTGACAACCAAACCCCCGCCCCAACGAACACGTAAGACACACGGCCCCAGAAAAGCCCGCCCACCCGGACGACACGGGACAGCCAAACACGCCTTAAGGCCAAAAAGGCAGGCGTTCAACGCTTTTCGCAGAGCCGAACCGCTCAACCCACCGGCGAAAAAATCG
The DNA here is from genome assembly GCA_019751635.1 of Mycobacteriaceae bacterium. Lineage (GTDB taxonomy): Bacteria > Actinomycetota > Actinomycetes > Mycobacteriales > Mycobacteriaceae > Mycobacterium. The sequence continues at coordinate 4,581 of JAIENC010000027.1, read as the reverse complement.
AGATTAAGGCCTTTAGGCCCCTACCCCCGCTAGGTATTTTATGGCAGACTGAGCCTTTCCAGCTAGCAGCGCTGGGAAGGGGTAAAGAAAATGACAACAACCGTTTTACGGTTACGGAGGGAGATTTTGTCATGGCGGTAACGGCGAACCAGGCCTGTCTGGATGCGTGTGCGGAGTGTCAGGCGGCGTGTGAGGCGTGCGCGAACTGTTGCGTCAACGAGGCGCAGATGGCCGACTGCGTCCGGTTATGCCTGGACTGTGCAGCGATTTGCGCTGCGTGTGTGACGCTGGTTTCCCGCGGGTCGCGTTGGGCGGCCCAGTTGTGCCAGCTGTGCGCAGAGATTTGCGATGCGTGCGCGGCCGAGTGTGACAAGCACGACAACGATCATTGCCGCACGTGCGCAGAGTCTTGTCGCCGCTGCGCTGAAGAGTGCCGGGCCATGGCCTGATCCGATCCAGCGCCGCCACGTTTCTGGCCACTGCGCATACCTCGTGAAGTGGCCAACGCTCCTCGGAACGTGCATGATTCATGGATTATGACGACTACCCATCAACCCGGCCGTCAGGGGCTGGTGCAACTACTTTCAGCACGGGGTATCCAAGCGGATCTTCTCCTACGTCGACCATTTCGCCTTCTGGCGCATTGTCGGCTGGCTGAAGAAACGCCACCCAAATCTGAACACGCACAACGTGATCCGTTGACACCTGCCCGGTGGGGTTGATCCCTGATGGTGGACACCTAACTGGTGGGACTGCTGGTCCTGCGGGAAGGATGTCCGTATGTCGGGCAAGCGTAAGACGCTTGGCAGGGATCAGTCCGCGCACGTTCGCCCAGGTGACCACGATCATTGACCTCGATGCCCCGGTGCCTGTTGACCTAGTCAAACGCCGATTCGATGTCGGTGAGCCGGACCGTGTCTGGACCTCGGATATCACCTATCCGCGCACCGGTGAGGAGCTGGCTATGTTTGTGTGCGGTCCGCGTCGGCTGCAGCCGGCGGGTGATCGGGTGGGCCATCGGTAACCATGGCGGTGGCGATGCGCGGCGAGTTGGCCGTCCGGGATGTATTGCATGCCGACCGTGGCTGCCAGCTCACCAGTGCGCAGTTGGCCCGGTTCGCCCATGATCACAACCTGGCCCGCTCGGTAAGGCCGCACCGGGGTGTGCTGGGATAAATGCGCAGCAGGAATCATTTTGGGCCACAATGAAAGTCGAGTTCTACGACCGTTACTTGTGGCCTACCAGCTCACCAACTGCGTCGATGCAATCGGCGCTGTCGGCGACCGCGGCCGCCAGATCGGCGCACACGTCCCCGGGCGCATACACCCACGGGCCCCGTAGGTGTCGGCCAACGCGGTGGTGACCTGCGCCGACCGTCAGCGGACACTTTCACCCGCGATGCCAGCGCGATATTCTACACTCGCGAGGCGCCTTCCCGTAGGAATACTTGAACCCCAGAAAAGTCCAATTATCCCTTGCAGCACTGGCACTTTCGCTCATCTACAGCCCTCTTGGGCAACCTTCCAACGAAAAAATCCGGGCCTGAGCGCTGGCCCAGAAACATCGCTACAGCGAGCCGAGAATTGTTTGCATTGTCGTGATCTCTTTCTGCTGGCTGGTGACGATCGACTGCGCCATCGTAGTAGCAGGAGGGTACTGACCGGACTGAACTTCGTTTTGAGCCATGGTGATCGCGCCCTGATGGTGCTGAATCATCTGGGTGAGGAACAGCCTGCTCGCGTCAACGCCTTGCGCGTTCTGCAGGGCCTGCATATCTTGCTCGGACATCATCCCATCCATCCCGCCCATCCCGGGCATCCCCGGCATGCCGCTGTGGCTCGGCATCCCTGGCATCGTCGACGAAGGGGTCATGGCGCCGGGCGTCGTCGGCTGTCCCCACTGGTTCAGCCATGTCTGCATCTGTTGAATTTCCGGTCCCTGTGCCACCTTGATCTGGTTGGCCAGCTCGATCACGCGAGGATCGATACCCTGCTTACCGAGGATGGTGTCGCTCATCTGGATGGCTTGCTGATGGTGGGCCATCATGTGCTGGGCAAACATGACGTCCTGATCGTTGTGCGCTTGCGCGCCCGGCGGCGAACTCGACACGCTCGACCCGGCCGTCGTGGTGCCGGAGCCGGCCTGATTGCCGGAGCTGCCGCATCCGGTCAGGGTCAGTAGCGCAATGACCGCAGTCGCAGCTGCAGAGGCGGTCAGTGATCGTTGCACCATCACGATGACTTTCCTTTCGAGAATCATGAGCAAAGTTGTTTTTCCATACCTGATACGGGTAGACGGTAGCAGGTGTGGGCCAGGCGGCCCCTCGAAGGCGAAGGAGTACGACATGCAATCCGGCACGGAGACTGCTCGTCGACGCGGTCGTGGTTCCGGCGGGATCTCGCCGCGGGCATACGAAATCCTTTCCGAAGCCTGGTATTTCGGCCGACGGGCCCGCATATGGGATGATCTCGTCGCTGTGTCCGGTGCCCAATCAGGTGAGAGGGTGCTCGATCTTGGTTGCGGCACAGGATATTTTGCTCGCAGGATCGCCCCCGTCGTGGGTGATTCGGGAGTGGTGGTCGGGATCGATCCGTCACCGGCATCGCTGGATTATGCAGCGGCACACGCCCCGCCGAACTGCACGTTCCAAACGGCGCAAGCTCAGGATCTGCCCTTTGCCGATGCTTCGTTCGACGTGGTCGTTTCAAGTTTGACCTTCCACCACATCGCGCCTGACGGCCGTCTGGCTGCGATTAGGGAGGCGCTTCGGGTTTTGCGGCCGGGCGGACGAGCATGCGTCGCTGACGTCTGCCCGCCGCGGATTCAGATGCACGAGCGGATTATCAGCGCTGCGCATGGTCGAGCGGAGATGCGCAACATCGTCAACCGACTGCGCGTTCTGATGACAGATAACGGATTTGCCGCCATCGCAACCGGGAGTGTTTCGCGACTGTGCTACATCACGGCCGAACGGCCACGTGATCTGACCGACGCGTCCTGGGAACTTTGAACTCTGAGACAGGCACGTCGGTCGGTGCGCGACGGTCATCCGCACTGCGAACAACCGCTGACAACTTGCAGGGCTGCCCGGCACTCGTCTGGCTACACTAGTGCCCTCCGCCGCCATTGCCGCCGCCACCACCATGTCCCCCGCTACCGTGCCCACCGCCAGGCCCAGAAGGACCTTGTCCCCGGCCGGGGTTGAAGGAGTCGTGGCAGTGGTTCCAGTCCCAGTTCGAACCCCAGGTGGGGTTCCAATACGCGCCAGGGCACCACGGGTCAGTCGGTAATACTCCCGGTCGTGCCTCAGCGCTGGCAGCACCACCCAATCCGCCTGTGCCCAAACCCGCTGTGAGCGCAACAGTAGCGGCAGCGATTGCCATCTTCTGCATCATGGTTCAGCGGTACCCGTAATGCAGCCCGGCAAACCCCGCACGTTATCGGCACATGCCAGCCGGTAGGGCCGCCTCGAGGGCTGTCAGGGTGGGTGCGAGGACCGGTAGATCGGGCAGGTGGCTGGCCGTCGAGCCGGGATCTTTCAGCCCGGTCGACGTCGACAGCAACACGACGCTCTCGTCAGCATCGATCCAACCTCGGGCAGCAAGCTGCTGAGCGGCAAGTACCGTCAACACCGACGCACCTTCTGCGTAGATGCCTTGACTCGACGCCAACTCGAGTTGCATACGAATGATCGCGTCATCGCTCGGTTCTGCTACGGCCGTCCCCTTGGTGGCCCTGATTGCGTCCAATCCCTGATAGGTTGCCACCCGCGCAGCGACCGAGAATGCGGTTGACGGTCGAGTGGGGACGGTGGGCTGATGTCCGGGCGGGGCTTGGAGCCCGTGGGCATAGGCACCGAACGGGTCGACCGCGACCAATCTGGGCATGCGGATGGTGAGGCCGAGAGCAATCAGATCAGCAAAACCCCGGCGAATACCGGCCAACCCGTCACCGTAGGCCGTCGGGACGACAACAACGTCGGGCGCTTCCCCGAGTTGTCGCCACAGCTCGTAGGCGATTGTCTTGTATCCCTCCACCCCGAACGGGTTGGAACCGATCGGCGGGGCCACTGCGCCAGATATCGGCGTCCAGCCAAACGCCTCGACCGCTTGTCGCAGCACCGACCACCGGTCGGGGCCCTTCTCATACGCGACGACGCAGGCGCCATAGGCTCGGATGAGAATGCTCATCTCGCGCGGTACCGACGACAGCGTGAGAACCACGCACCGAAGCCCCGCCGCAGCTGCATAGGCGGCCACTGCTGCGCCATGGTTTCCGGTCGACGAAACGACGACAGTCGAAGCTCCCGATGCCGCTGCCTTGGTGACGGCCGCTGCCGCCAGCCTGTCTTTAAATGACCACGTCGGACTGCGAGCTTCGTCTTTGAGCATGAGTCTGTGTAGTCCAAGCCTAGGACCCAGCCGATTCAGCGGAATGACGGGCGTCTGACCTTCGCCCAGGGTCACCGGAGCATCCTCTGGCGCCAAAGGCAGCAAATCACGAAATCCGAAGATTCCTGGCTGGGACGCCTCCCAGGGCAAAGAACCCGCGTTCAGCGCGTATGCGGGAGTGAGATTCAC
>JAIENC010000306.1 GCA_019751635.1 Mycobacteriaceae bacterium | reverse complement strand
GGTGCTCTCGGCACAGCCCAGTTACGTGCACTATTGGGCCACCAAGAATGTCGATGTCACTCCGTTTTTTCGGGTGCTGGACGGTCCGCATATACCCGCTCCCACCGGCGCCGGTTTTGCCGCCGGTGACCAAGCCCTCAAACCATACTTTCAAGAAATGTTTCTCGGTCGAGGCCATGTCGCCGCCATTCTCAAACAGGCTCAGGAGGCAGCCAACGTTGCCGCTCACCGCTAGCCTCGGCGGCCTGCTTTGCAACTGAACTGTAGTTGTCGATCACATCCTGCAGTGCGCTCTCAGTTAGTTGTCCAGTGACAAGCATGTTGGTGAGAACGTCGATCGACACAGTGACCGCACTGCACAGCAGCCATGCCCCGAACGCCAATAACACCGCGGCTAGTGCGGGTGCAGCCGGGGATCCAGCGGCAATCGCGGCCTTCCACTGCGTGTCTAACGTCACCGCAACGCCGATTCCCACAACAAGGGTGAGCAGGATAGCGTCCAAGATTTCGCATCCCTGCTTCACCTGGCTTGCTTGAGTGGCGATGATGCCCGCTACTTGGTGATCCGTCGCCGCGATCGTGTCCACTTGGGCTTGCTGCTCGGTAACTTTGTGGTCGTAGTGAGCTGCCGCTCCTTGGGTGCCAAACCATGCAGTGGGGCGAGCGTTGCGCAGCATGCGCGAGGCATCGTTGCGTAACTGTATAGACAACCGGCGGAACTCGTCACCGTGATCAGGTGAGCTGGCACCGGAAGCGCCGCGGATAGCGCTGAGCAAGAACAACGCTGCGGTGAGATACCCGACCACCATGGTGGCGTTGGGCAGTCTTTGCTGGCGATGTAGCTGCGCGGCTTGCTCGTTCACCAAAAGCTCAGCGTCGTTCGCGCGCCGAGCCTGGACCATCTCTAATTCGCGGATAACATTTCGCCGATTCAACCCTACGACGGCGCGTTGACCTAACTCCCGGCGTTCGGCCGCGACCGCTGCCCGGCGGGCGGCCGCGGCTCGTTCCAGTTCTCGTTGCTGTTCGAGGCGTTGCTGTTCGCGGCGCTGCTGTTCGAGAAGACCCCACTCCTCAGCAGTCACTTCCGGCCGCGGCGTTTGCCTGCGGCTAGACCACCACCACGGCCATTGGGCCATTGTTGAGTATCCTCCGGCTATCGGTTGTTCTTGCCCGGCAGACGACTCGAGGATATCGGTGTTAGCCGCCGGTCAGGGCCAACTCAACGAGTAGCGCCACAACGCCAACGGTGGCCGCAAGTGCTAATGCCAGCCAGTCTGCACGTTTCGGTCGGGATGGAGCCGCCGAGATCTGACCGCTGCCACCGCGGCTGGTGATCGCGTCCCCCATTTCGTCAGCGCGCCGCAACGTCACAGTGATGGCGGTGGTGATCAGGTCGATCAGTTCCAATGCCCGGCGTTGACGTCGAGCCCGGCGACCACGCGGGAGTTGCCGGGGCCTTAACCGTCGAGCGGCGTAAAGCACCTGAAATTCGTCGATCAGCATCGGAAAAGCGCGCAACGCCAGCGCCAAAGCAACCGCCCACTCGTTGACGGGGATCCGCAATGCCCGTAACGGTCGACCCAAAACCGCTACTGCCGGAGCGATCTCGGCGACGTTAGTAGTCCACGACACCATTGCGCCTAAACCGAGCAAGACGATTGACAACGCGGTGACCCGCAGGAAGTTCAATGCTCCGCCAAGTCCCAAAGCAACATTGCCCACCTGGATCACTGGGCTACCACCGGCTAACGCCGCTGTCGCTCCCCCGGCCGCCAACATGATCCACAGCCAACGCGGTATCGACGGCAGCGCAGTACGGGGAATATGCGCCAGTCGGGCTGTCACTACCACCAGCACTGCGACTAGCCCTATCGGTACCCACCCCGGATAGAACGTCAACAACACCGAAAATCCGAAGACGCTAAGGAGTTTGGTGCCGGCCCACAAATCGTGGATTACCGAGCCGCCCGGTACCGGAATTAACAGGACGACTGGACGAGACGATCGACGGTTCTGGTGGTTAATGGGTGAGACACCCGATGCGGCAGAAGTCACCGTCGGCCTCCCAGCGCGGTCGATGTCTGCTCCACTGCCCCTCGGTGCAGGTGAAACGTGCGCGGGCAAAGTTCTTCCAGCCCAGCAAAATCGTGTGAGACCACCACCAGCGTCAGGCCGCGTGCGCTACGCAGCTCTTCGAGCAGTTTAAGCAGACCACGTTGGCTAGCGGCATCGAGCCCAGCCAGTGGTTCGTCGAGAATCAATGCTCGGGGCGAGCGGGCGAGCAAGCCGGCCAGCACTACTCGTCGCATCTGGCCGCCGCTGAGTTGATCGATGGGACGTGTTGCTAATGCGGGATCGAGCCCAACCACGCTCAACGCTGAGGCGACCCGGGCATGGTCGTTGGCCGGAAAACCCGCCGCGGATGCTACTTCCAGGTCCACTCGGCTACGCATCAACTGCAGTCGGGCTGCTTGGAAGGCCAATGCCACCGCGCCGACTTGCTCATGGACCGGACGTCCGCCGAGAAGACAGGTGCCGGTGGTCGGAATCGTCAAGCCGGCCATGATCCAGGCCAGCGTCGACTTGCCTGAACCGTTGCCCCCGTGGATCAATACCCCATCGCCTTGTTCTACCGTGAAACTGACGTCACGCAAGGCGGTCTTTACCCAGGGGGTGCCGCTGGCGTATTCGTGACCGACACCGGCAAGTTCGAGCACTGGCGCGGATGGCCCACGAGTAGCGGCCACGGTAGAGGCCGGTGCTACTCGGTTCTCGACCATCGCAGTGTTGTCAGGCGAAGCGTTGAGATTAATGGTGCGGTCGGCGCAACTAGCCTCGTTGTTGTAATGCGTGATATGCACCAAGGCTGTTCGGTGCCGCTGGGTCAGCCTGGACAACACACCGAGTAACGCATCTCTGCCCCGCTGGTCGACCATGCTGGTAACTTCGTCGGCGATCAGCAGCGCCGGCTCTCGAGCTAGCGCGGCGGCTAACGCAAGTCGTTGCAGTTCACCACCGGACAGGCTGCCGGTATCACGTTCGGCGAACCCCGCCAAGCCCACTTCACTCAAGAGCTGGCTGACATCGACGTTAGTGCCCGAAGGTAGTCCCCATACCACGTCATCGGCTACCCGGGTACCCAGCACCTGACTTTCTGGATGCTGCATGACGACTGCTGTGCCGCCCAACTGACCCAGCCCTACTGCACCAGGCCGATCAACAGTTCCCGATGTTGGTGCCCGGCCAGCCAAGATCAACATCAGCGTTGTTTTTCCTGAACCGTTGGTGCCGGTGATAGCGACGTGCTCACCGATCTGCAGATCCAGACTGACCCCGCTGAGGGCATCCTGGTCAGCCCGCGGGTAACGGAAGGACACCCCGTCTAAACGCACTGGGACCGGTGCGATCGGGGTGCCTGCGGTGCCGACAGTGGACTCAGCGTCCAGTTTATGCACGTCGGGGATTCCGCACATCCGTTCTAATACACGCGATAACGCCCACCAGCCGATCAACGAAACGACGATGATCATAAAGACGAAATGACCAAGAATTACCCAGGGCCAGTAATGCAGCCCCGCGGCGACGCACCGCTTAAGTTCATCGGCCAGCGCCTGCTGTCCTGTTCGTGATAAGGCCGCTGCCATGCCCTCGGCATTGGCGGTGATGACGTCAAAAATGAGGTGTCGAAGGCGAGCCAGAACCGCTAAGGCCAGGACCATACCGGCGCCGAAAATGGCGCCGGCGATCAGCGAAGCGGCAATGACAGTCGGTGTACCCCGTTGTTTTCGTTTGACGCTTCCGGTCAGCCCACCGATGTAAGCGGTATGGATGACAGTTGTTAATCCGCCGAGGCCGGCGACCAAAAAGGCAATCACGCCCGCCGCAACGGTTGCGGTGACCAGTACGCGCATGCGGTAGCGGTAGGCGAGTAACCCGGTAGGAACGGTGCCAAGCAGAGCCAGTCCAGCGGCGAACGGGACCACTACTGCGATGATCGCGGTAGCCGCACACAGTGCGGCCATCACCGACGCTTGAGCGAGTTCCCCTGGCTGCAGCGACCTACCCCGCTGGTACGGCAAGGGCGAGTCGGTCGTGGTCACTCCGTCAATTGTGCCAGTCGGGCAAGCTGGGCGTGGTCAGCACACGCGCCCTGGAAGAGTTTCCGCGTGACACGGTGCTCCCAGTCACGGGATCGCCTAGCCGCTACTGGTTAGGAATGGGGCCGACCGGTTGTAGTGCGCCGTCAGATCCGATCCGATAACTCACCGTACCGATGCCGGTGGGACAGCATGGTGGATCATTACCGATCAGCCATTGGTATTGGACCTTTACCGTGTCGTCGGTAGCCGACAGCACCGCCGTATAGGGCTTGGGATGCGCGGTCGGTGTGCCGAGCGGAATGTTGTGGTCAAAAAACAGCAACTGCTGCCCAGTTGCCTCGGTGGCAACGTTGGGGATGACCTGAACCCAGTACAAGCGGCAATTCCCGGTGTGCCCGCGAGCTATTTCGGCCCATGCCGATGCCGGTTCGGTGCTGGGCAGGCCTTCGATCGCTCGTCGCACAGTATTTTGTCTCGGCCCGTCGGAATCCTTGCAGATATCGCTTTTCTGGGCGGTTGACGATGCCGGTTTCCAACCGCAACCTGCGACCAGCAAGCTGACCACCATCAGGGCTGCGCCCAGCTGTTCACGCACATGTCGAGCCTAGCGAAAGCCGTTCGCTCCCAGCAGTTCCACCAAGCGCAGCTAGTGATGCGTGGGTTTGCCACGTCCCAGGCCTCGGCAAACCAGCTGCCGTATAGTAGACCCATGCAACCAGCCGCAACGCCGCACTTTGTCCTCATGTGCCGCCTTGTCGTGCATTGTTGTTGTTGATCGTGCTGACGCTTTAATTCCTGCGTCCCCTCGCCCGGGCGGTGGCGAATGTGCGGTGTACCGGCAGCAACGCGGCCGCTGGCCAGGTCCGGGACGACACAAGTGGAGAAAATAAATGAACATCGCCGAAGATGTCACGCAATTGATTGGTCACACACCACTGGTCCGGCTGCGCCGAGTCACTGAGGGTGCGGTGGCCGACGTAGTTGCCAAGCTGGAATCATTCAACCCGGCAAGCAGCGTAAAAGACCGCATCGGCATTGCCATGATCGATGCGGCCGAACAAGCGGGATTGATCGGCCCAGACACCATCATCCTCGAGCCGACAAGTGGAAACACCGGTATTGCCTTAGCGATGGTTTGCGCCGCACGTGGCTATCGATGTGTGTTGACCATGCCGGAGACGATGAGTCTGGAGCGGCGGGTCTTGCTGCGCGCCTATGGTGCTGAACTCATCCTGACTCCCGGTGCCGAAGGCATGCTGGGTGCTATTGCTAAGGCAGAGGAGCTGGCAAAGACTGACCAGCGGTATTTTGTACCGCAGCAGTTTGAAAACCCGGCAAATCCGGCTATTCATCGCGTCACCACTGCCGAGGAAGTGTGGCGAGACACCGACGGGCGGGTCGATATTTTCGTGTCCGGAGTCGGCACCGGAGGCACCATCACTGGTGTTGCCCAAGCGATTAAGGAACGTAAGCCGTCGGCCCGGTTTGTCGCTGTGGAGCCGGCCGCCTCGCCGGTACTGTCCGGTGGCCAAAAAGGGCCGCATCCCATCCAAGGCATTGGTGCCGGATTTGTCCCGCCGGTGCTGGAGCTGGATCTGGTCGACGAGATCGTTACTGTCAGCAACGAAGATGCCCTTGAGCTTTCCCGCCGACTGGCACGCGAAGAGGGTTTGTTGGTGGGCATCTCGTCCGGGGCGGCGGTATGGGCTGCCCGGCAGGTTGCCCGGCGGCCCGAGAATGCGGGCAAGTTGATCGTCGTTGTCCTGCCTTCCTGTGGTGAGCGATACCTCAGTACGGCACTCTTCTCGCATCTGGCCGATTAGCTATGTTGGCCGACCTGTGGCGCGATGTGCGTGCAGCTAAAGACCGAGACCCGGCCGCGCCTTCCACGCTGGAAGTGATTTTCTGCTATCCCGGCGTGCATGCCGTCTGGGGACACCGGCTCAGCCATTGGTTGTGGCGACGTGGGGCCACGCTAGTGGCGCGGATACTGGCCGAACTGACTCGCATTCTGACCGGCGTGGACATTCATCCGGGTGCTGTTCTGGGCGCCGGTCTGTTTATCGATCACGCCACTGGTGTGGTCATCGGAGAAACCGCCGAAGTCGGTGTTGATGTGACGATCTATCACGGCGTTACCCTGGGCGGCACCAGCTTGCAGGTCGGCGTCAAACGTCATCCCACTATTGGCGACCGAGTGACTATCGGTGCCGGCGCCAAGGTGCTCGGCCCGATCGTCATTGGTAATGACAGCCGGATTGGCGCTAATGCGGTTGTGGTTAAACCGGTGCCGCCACGGTCGGCTGTCGTTGGGGTTCCGGGCCAGATCATCGGTCGTGAACGCCCTACCTCGGACGAGGCACGTGGCAACGTCGACGACTCGATGCTGCCAGATCTGGTAGGCGTCAGCCTGCAGTCGTTACTGGCCAGAGTCGACAAGCTAGAGGCTCTCGTCGATAGTCCACCGGATGGCCACGTGATTCGTCTGCCTGAAGCCGGTGTCTGGCACGGCGAAGACTTCTCTATCTGATCAGTCTGATCGTAATCCCCCACTTAGTTTGGGGCGCAAATACTTTCATAAAAGCTCCCCCGGAAGGACTCGAACCTTCAACCTATCGGTTAACAGCCGAACGCTCTGCCAATTGAGCTACAGGGGA
>JAIENC010000061.1 GCA_019751635.1 Mycobacteriaceae bacterium | reverse complement strand
AATCGAAGACGATGCAGGTCTGGTCTGCGACCGCGGCGACAATGTCTACCAGCGCATCGGCTGTCCCGATAACTGACTCAACTTGCCGTGCACCGTGATTAGAGACAACGATGCCATTAACGCCGATATCGACTGCGCGCCTGGCGTCATCGGGATGCAGGATGCCCTTCAGCAGGATTGGCAGCCGAGTTCGCTGCCGTAACGCCGTGATGTCGTCCCAACTTAGCGATGGTCGGGAGTAAGTCGCGAGGAAAGTTTCCACGCTAGCGCTGGGCACCGGTGAGCGTAGATTACCCAGCACCCCGCCAGGCATATTGCGGGCCATGGCGATTAAGGTTCGCAGCCCCCCGAGTGTTGGCTGCACGTTTGGCCGGCGACCTGACCGTTGCGCTTCGGCGATGCGTTCGCGCACCGACTGGCCAAACTGCGTATCGGAAAGGTACTGCGCGATACCGATCCCCCGAGTAAACGGCAGCGATCCGAGGTTGAGATCCTTGGGCCGCCAACCTAATTGCGTGGTGTCTAGGGTGACGACTAGGGCGTCACAGTTGATGGCCTCTGCGCGGTGAATCAAGCTTTCGACCACCGCGTCGTTTGTGGACCAATACAGTTGGAACCACCGCGGCGCGTGATCGCGGCTTTTCTCCTGGGCGACGCGATCCATCTCGGTTGCGGTGTCTTCCATCGGCGCAGAGCCTTGGTTGGAGTAAATGTAAGGTACCCCGACGGCCGCGGCGGCAGCTCCGATCTCCACGTCTGCGTTGTTGCATACCAAAGCGGCCGCTCCCACCGGCGCCACCAGAACCGGTGCTGGCAGCCGTCGGCCAAATAACTCGATAGACAAGTCTCGCTGCGAGGTGTCGCGCAGCATCCGCGGCACAATCGCCCAGCGATCCAGCGCTGCTCGGTTGTTGTCCATCCCGGTACCTTCGCCGGCGCCGCCGGCGACATAGGCCCAGGCTACTTTCGACATACGCCGCCGGGCCGCGTTCTCTAACTCGGAGAAGTTGGTGGGAACCGCGGGCATCCGGCCAAAGACGCCGTCCCGGTAAATGGCGTCCTGGCGGCTCCGGCCCGGTTGGGGGTTCACCGAAGTCATGGCCCGACCCGGATCTTCCCCGGCGACCACCAGCCGGTTCGGGTCACGGCGCCGAGTTCGAGTTGGGCGGGTTGGGCCGAGACAATGGTGTCGAACTTACGCAGTGACCCCCAATCTCGGCCCCAATCATGAGACAGGTACGTCGCCATCACCTGCGCGCGCAGCAGGAGATCGGTGATGCCCAGTAAGCCGCCATTAGCGCCGTCCTCCCAGGTGTCGGTGTCCTGTTTCTTGGCTGTGTAGTCCGGTGTGATACGGAATTTGGGGATATCGGTGACGCCATTAGCGTGCAGCATCGGCTGCTGGCAGGGAAACGCTAGTCCCACCGCCCAATCCAGCAGAACTGGTTGGGTAGAGCCGACATATTCCTGCAGTGAACGTAGATCGGGCACCCGGGGTGGGGTTACGGCGATCCAGTCGTCCGGGGTTAGGGACAAGTCGTCAGCCACCACCCGCACCGCGGTCGCGTCCGTGGGAACGTTGTCGCGGGCAAAGCGTAGGTTGCGCCAGGCCTTAGGCTGCTCACCGTAAAGGTCGTCGGGCACCAGCCGGCCGGTTGGCGTCACGGTGCCGTCCGGGCCGGGCTTGCCGTACTCCAATACCACGGTCTGCCCATCGGTATGGCCATAGAGCACGCTGTTGCCCGCGATCTTGCCGGCCGCGGTGACTACCACCAAGGGATGCTCGTGGTCGGGTTGGGGCAGCTGATACCACGCGGAGGTGAGCAAGCTCTGCTGTTGCGGGCCGGCTGAGTAGCTGCCGGCCACCGGTATCCGGTTCGGGTCGAGGCCGTACGGCAACGGCGTGGTAGAGCCGTTGATTCCGGGCGCGATGCGCGTGGTCGGTGCTTCCCAGTCGTAGTCGGTTCCGGGCTGCGCCGGTGTCACTCGGACCGCTTCGGCAACGGTGTGTGGTGGCACACCGTTGGGGCTGAACCCGACTGGTTTGGCCCCGCCGAGCGGGCCGAGCGGACCGTCATCGCCCGGCAGCGCCACTAAAAAGCCGGCGTTACTGTCCGGCTCAACCAACACGTCGTCAGCTAGCCCGCAGCCGCCGGCGAACGCCCGTAGGTTAGCCAGGGCGTTGGAATAGGTGGGGTATTGACCTACCACTCCGGCGGTGAGCGACGCGAGGAAAACCAGCACCATCAAGCCGGCCATGATCGGTACCGGAGCCTGGGTTACGGCACGTTCCACTCTGTTTTCGCCACGCTTGCGGGGATCTTGCACAAGATCGAAGTGCAGTCGGATGGTATCTAGCGCTGCTATCGCGAACAAGACGAAAAATATTGTGCTTACGGTGATTCCGCCGATTCGCGGGATCGTGCTGTTGAAAGGTACTCCGTAACTGGAGACGTACCACCAACCATTGGTGGTGGCAAAACACAATGCCATCAGGAACAGCAATGCGGTGAGGAAAGCCATCCGATTGCGGGACCAGCGTAATACCTGTTGAGAGACGAGCACCGTGGTCAGCGCCGCCATGGCCGCTCCCACCGCCGCGAACAGGCCGAAATGATGCACCCACTTGGTGGGGGTGAACATCAAAAAGAACATGGTGCCGAAGATGACACCCATCAGTCGCCACGCTGGCCCGCGAGCTATTCCAGGAATTCGCTTGCGGCGCAACATAATAAACGCTGCAGTAAATAGGCACAGGGCGGTGACTAAAAAGCCAAAGCGGCGTGACAGCGAACCGTCGACGGTAGGCAAAATCAGATAGTAGTACCGCAGGTTCTCGGTGTACCACTGCTGGCTGGGGCCGATCGCGGTGCGAATCCTGGTGGCCTCCAACACTGCTCGCAGTGTCTGATCGGCGAACACCACGGTCAGCACCACGCAGCCGGCGGCCAACAGCGGCGCCACCAGAGCCCAGGTGCCGACGAGGCGATGCCGGCGTACCAGGATCCGCAGAATTGGTCGGCCACCGGCGACCAGCGCGGCGACTGCGATCAAGCCGGTGGGCTGAATACCTAAGGTGAACGCGGCGGTAATCATGGCCAACGCCGCCGGTATCAATCTGCCGGAGTACATTGCTCGCTCGATCAGCACGTAGGTGATGAGCGAGCCGAACGCGATGATCCCCTCCGGCCGTAGACCGTTGTCGAACGGCATCCAGGCGGCCAGCAGCACCATGCCCGCCGCCCACATCGCGGCTTTGCTGGACGCCACCGCCGGGCCCAGCCGGGGCAGTACTTCACGGGACAGCAGCAGCCAGCACGCCAGGCCCGCGACCAGGTCAGGCAGCCGCATCCAGATACTGGCGTCACTGACATGGGTCATCAGTGCCAGCAGGTTGTAGTACCAGCCGAAGGGATCCTCGGGGCTGCCGAACCAGCGGAAATAGTTCGACATGTAGCCGGCTTGATCGGCGACTCGCGCCATGCCCAGGACGTAGCCATCATCGGAGGAGTTGGCTCCAAGCACATGCCAGAGCAGGAATCCGACGATGACCGTGGCATCGGTCAGGCTGAAGTAACGCCAACGTGCCGGTATGAGCCGGTGCATTCGCCGCCCATCCAGCTGGTCTAGGCGCCACAGTGCCAGCAAAGCCACCACCGTAGCGGCGATGGCCACCAGCATGGCGGCCAGTTTGAGGGCGGTCGGCTTGGTGGTGAACCGGGTCTCGATGGTGGCTGAAAAACGTAGTTCAGCTGGAGCTGGCCCGGTCAGGTCGGTGAATACCCCGACGATCTGTGGCCGCAAGTTAGGGTCCGGGAACCCGCTACGCAGGGGCTTGCTTAACGGATCGGTGAGCCCGACGAAGGTTGCGAAGGTACCGGCGTGCGAGGAGCTGATCTCGATCTGCCGGCATTGCGGCGAACTCACTTGGGCGCGCGGCACGCTGGCGATGACTACGTTGCGGTCAGTGACGTCTACTCGTTGGTTGGTTACGGTAATCAGCAGTGCGTTGAGGGCGGCCTGTTTGCCCTGCTGGGGCGCGGTGCCTAGCAGCAGCCCCCCCGCAGGCGGCAGCGCATCGACAACGTTGCACGGCACGCTGATCGTCATCGCTACCGGCACTTGAGAGATCAGCGGTGCGGTGACGCTGTTCAGCTCCCCGTGTTGGGGCCAGTTCAGCGTCGCGGTGGTCTGCACGACAGGCAGCAGCGGGGTGGCGATCGAGAGCACAAAGCCCAGCAAGCCGGCGATCGTTGCCACCCAGCGGGTCAGGGTCAGCTTCGACGTGGTCATGGCAGTGCTCGTATCGGTCCTTGCCGGCTCCAGCCGGGCACGGTGATCACCCCTTGCTCGATGTGGGCGTCGGGGGCCTGATCGGCCGGTAAGAGTCGGTAATACTGCTCCACTGATCCCCAGTCCCGATACCAGTCGTCCCGCAGATACGTCGCGATGGTGGCGGTCCGCAGCAGTGCCTGAGTGAACAGGAACGGTCCGCCGGCTTGGCTGGACTGCCACAAATTCGACGACGCCGCGGTCTGCTTACGGTCCGGCAGAATGCGAAACTCGGGTAGTTCGGCGATACCGAGATGTTCGGCAAACGGTCGTTGGCAAGGGAAATGAGCGGCGGTCGCGATGTCCATGAACACCGGAGCCTGCGACCCGATCAGCTGCTGCAGGGTTTCCAACACCGGCACCCGTGGGGGGGTGAACGCGAACCACTGTTCGGGGGTCAAGTTCGGGTCTTGCGCAACAATGCGCACCACATCGGCCTCGGGCGGCGCCCAGCTCAACGGAAACCGCAGGTTGCGCCACGCCGGCTGGGGCCCAATGTCAATCGGCCATACCTGGCCGAGGGGTTGGATACCGGTGGGTCGGGTCACCCCCCACTCCAATTTCAGCGGTTGCCCATAGCTGAAGGAGTGGCCATCCTCTTTGTACGACCAGATAGCGCCGGCGGCGGCAACTGTCACCAGCGGCCGGTTGCCGATGTTTTCGTGCCATTGGGTGGGCAGCTGATACCACGCCGAGACGGCAGTGGCGGCGATGGTGTTCTGCCCGTAGCTGCCCATCACCGGGGTGCGTGCCGGGTCCAGGCCAAACGGCAGCGCCGCTCGTGACCCGTTCACCCCGATCGGGCCGTAGCCGCCAGCTGTGCCAGCGGAGTCGCTCTTGGTGGCATTGGGTTTGTTAGGGGATGCGTCGGAGTTGACTAATCCGGGTTTGCTGACCACGGGGTCTGAGGACAGGTCTTCGGCGACACCGTTAGGTGCGAAACCGATCGGATTAAGCCCGCCAAGTGGCCCGCTCGGGCCGTAGTTTTGACCCGCAGCTGGTTGCAGCAGACTGGCGTTGGGGTCCGGCTCGGCGAGCACGTCGTCAGCCAGTGCGCAACGCGAATCCGACAGGCTCGACTCCAGCGCCGCGAGATTTGCTTTAGCAGTGGTGTAGGCCGGATACCGGGCATAGGCGGCTTTGGCCATGGAACCGACCTCGATCAGGACCATGACGGTGGCGACGACCAGCAGTGGGGTGGAAGCCAGCACCCGGTTGCGCCGGTTATCTTTGACCTCGCTGTGCCCGACGTAGTCCAGCCGGAAATGCTGCCAGGCAGCCAGCAGCCCCGTCACAATCGATGCCGCCAAAAACATGGTCGTCACTGGATGGCTGGCGATCACGGGCTGGATGTCGAACCAGGGCACCCCGTAGTTGCCGACGGTGAACCAGCCATTGATGCCCGAGGTGGCCCAGGCAAGCACAAACAGCAGCGCGGTCAGATATAGCGACAGATTGCGGCGGCTATGCAACCCCACCTGGGTGAAGGTGAACGCCAGCACCGCACCCAACGCCCCGGCCAGTCCGGCGAACGCCCCAAACTGCACCACCCACTTTGTCGGTGTGAACGTCAGCAGCAGCAACCCGACCGCGCAGCTGCCGATCAACCGCCAGGCGGGGCCGCTGGCCAACCCGGGTACTCGGCCGCGTCGTAACAGCACAACCAATACCCCGAAGAGACACAACAACAGCACCAGCACCGCGAACCGGCGGGTCATTGATCCATCTACGGTCTCAACGGTGAGGAAGTAGTAGCGCAGGAAATCCTGATACCACGCGATGGTCGGGCCGACCTTATATTTGATGCGTGCCGACTCGGCTACCGTCGCGAGCGTCTGAGTGCGGAATACCACCACGGTGATCAGCGACAGGGCTGCCGCCAACACCGCTAGCGGGGCCAGCAACCCGTCGGTTTCCCGGCGTTTTGCCATAACGGCGGCGATCCCTCGGGCGCCGGCCAGCAGCGGCGCCAGGGCAATCAGCCCCTGTGGCGCCAAGGTGGCAGTAAGCATCGCGACGATGATGGCCAGCGCGGTGGGGACCAGTCGCCGGGTGGCGATTGTGTGCTCCACCAGGATCCAGGTGGCTACCACGCCGACCGCGATCAGCGGTTCGGGCCGTAGGCCGTTGTTGAACGGCAACCACGCGGCGAGGAATACTGCGCCGGCGGTCCACAGGGTGGCCCGGCTGGCGGCTAGGCCGCCCCGGGCTGGGCCGAGGCGGCGCAATACACATCGACTGACCATCAGCCAGCACGCCATTCCGGCGATGGTGGCTGGCAGCCGCATCCATACGCCAGCTGTGCTGACCGAGGCCAGGTGCGCCAACACCGCGGGGTACCAGTCAAACGGTGCTTCGGATGTTCCGAAGTACCGGAAGTAATTGGG
>JAIENC010000042.1 GCA_019751635.1 Mycobacteriaceae bacterium | reverse complement strand
TGGCCCTGGCCTGGCCGCTCAGCAGCGTGGCTACTACCGGATCGAGACCTACACCACGACCGCCAAGGGCACGCGGTACCGGGCGAGCTTCGGGCAACAGGGCGACCCCGGTTATCGGGCGACGGCACTGCTGCTTGGTGAATGCGGCCTCGCGCTGGCCTTGGACCGCGACAAACTTTCCGGTCTTAATGGCGTGCTTACTCCCGCGGCCGCGCTGGGTGATGCTCTGCTTGAGCGGTTGCCGGCGGCAGGTGTGTTGCTAGCGGTGACCCGGTTGAGTTGAGCTTGCCGCGGTTAGCCGGTTTGGTGACTCACCAACCCCGCTCCCTAGAATTGACCAGTGACTGCTAGCCCTAGACCCGTTGCTGATTCGCTGCCCAAGTCGTGGGACCCGAGCGCGGTCGAGGCTACTATTTATCAGCGTTGGGTCGATGCTGGTTATTTCACCGCCGACCCGACCAGCGAAAAGCCCGGTTTTTCGATCGTGCTACCACCGCCCAATGTGACCGGCAGTCTGCATATGGGCCATGCACTCGAACACACCTTGATGGATGTCTTGGCTCGCCGTAAACGGATGCAGGGCTATGAGGTGCTGTGGTTGCCGGGCATGGACCACGCTGGCATCGCTACCCAGACGGTGGTGGAAAAGCAACTCGCGGTCGACGGCAAGACCAAAGAAGACTTCGGTCGAGAACTCTTCATCGACAAGGTGTGGGACTGGAAACGTGAGTCCGGCGGCGCTATCGGTGGCCAGATGCGTCGGCTCGGTGATGGGGTGGACTGGACCCGGGATCGGTTCACTATGGATGAGGGCCTGTCACGGGCGGTCCGGACCATCTTCAAACGGCTCTATGACGCCGGGTTGATTTACCAAGCCGAGCGGCTGGTGAACTGGTCGCCGGTGTTGCAAACTGCCATCTCCGATCTTGAAGTTAGCTACGAAGATGTCGAAGGCGAATTGGTCTCTTTCCGCTACGGTTCGCTGGATGATGCTGCGCCGCATATTGTGGTGGCTACGACCCGAGTGGAAACTATGCTCGGCGACACCGCAATCGCGGTACACCCCGATGACCACCGATACCGTCAGCTAGTCGGTACGACGCTGCCGCATCCGTTTCTCGATCGCGAACTGATCATCGTTGCTGACGATCACGTTGACCCTGAGTTCGGTACCGGCGCAGTCAAAGTCACGCCAGCACATGATCCCAATGACTTCGAGATTGGGTTGCGACACCAACTGCCGATGTTCACCGTGATGGACACGGTAGGTCGGATCGCTGGTACCGGAACCCAGTTTGACGGCATGGATCGGTTTGAAGCTCGTGTCGCGGTGCGGGAAGCATTGGCCGCGCAGGGCCGTGTGGTGGCGGAAAAGCGCCCATACCTGCACAGTGTGGGGCATTCTGAGCGCACCGGTGAGCCGATCGAGCCACGGCTGTCGTTGCAGTGGTGGGTCAAAGTGGAGTCACTGGCTAAAGCGGCCGGTGATGCGGTTCGCCATGGCGACACCGTGATTCATCCGGCCAGTCTTGAGCCACGGTGGTTCGCCTGGGTCGACGACATGCACGACTGGTGTATTTCTCGCCAACTATGGTGGGGGCACCGCATCCCAATCTGGCACGGGCCTAACGGCGAGCAGGTGTGCGTCGGCCCTGACGAAACCCCACCTCAGGGGTGGGAACAAGACGGTGATGTCTTGGATACCTGGTTCTCCTCCGCATTGTGGCCGTTCTCCACCATGGGGTGGCCAGACCGCACTGCTGAACTTGAAAAGTTCTATCCCACAAGCGTTCTGGTTACTGGCTACGACATTCTGTTTTTCTGGGTCGCGCGGATGATGATGTTTGGCACCTTTGTTGGTGGTGATGACGCGATCACCATGAACGGGCTACGTGGGCCGCAGGTGCCGTTTACCGATGTGTTTTTACATGGGCTGATTCGCGACGAGTTTGGCCGCAAGATGAGCAAATCCAAGGGTAACGTCATCGATCCGTTGGATTGGTTGAATGGTTATGGGGCTGATGCACTGCGCTTCGCCCTGGCCCGCGGCGCTAGCCCAGGGGGCGACCTGAGTTTGGCTGAAGACCATGTCCGGGCTTCGCGAAACTTTGGTACCAAGCTTTTCAACGCCACTCGCTTTGCTTTGCTGAACGGCGTTCAGCCGGCGCCGCTGCCTGATCTGACGGATCTCACCGACGCCGATCGTTGGATCTTGGGGCGGTTAGAAGAGGTTCGGGCTGACGTTGATGCGGCGTTCGCCGGCTACGAATTCAGCCGCGCTTGTGAAACCCTCTACCATTTCGCCTGGGACGAATTCTGCGACTGGTATGTCGAACTGGCTAAAGTGCAGCTGGCTGATGGGTTGACGCACACCACCGCGGTGCTGGCCACCGGCCTGGACACGCTGCTGAGGTTGTTGCATCCGGTGATGCCGTTTGTCACCGAGACGTTGTGGCAGGCCCTTAGCGGGGGAGAGTCGCTGGTTATCGCCGACTGGCCGAAACCTTCTGGATTTATTTCGAATTCTATTGCAGCACAGCGCATTAGCGATATGCAAAAGCTGGTCACCGAAATTCGTCGATTCCGTAGCGACCAGGGACTTGCTGATCGGCAGAAAGTTCCCGCTCGGTTAGTCGGTATTGACGCGCTCGGCTTGACCGCGCAGGAGGGCGCCATCCGAGCGCTGGCTTGGCTCACTGTCGCTGAGACGCAGGCGAATCTGGAGATTAACCCGACGGTGTCGCTGGAGATACGGGTAAGCGCCGGCACGGTCGTTGTCGAACTTGATACTTCGGCTGCCATCGATATTGGCGCCGAACGCCGACGTTTAGAAAAAGATCTAGCTAGCGCGAAAAAAGAGCTGGCAGTAACCACCGCGAAATTAGCCAACGCTGATTTTGTCGGCAAGGCTCCAGCTGCCGTGGTGGACAAGATCCGTGATCGACAGCGGCTCGCCCAAGAGGAGTCTGACCGGATCACGGCTCGACTGGCTGGGCTGCGATGAACCCGGGTCCTACGTTGGATGAGATTGCGTCGTTGCTCAACGTGGAGCACCTGCTTGATCAGCGCTGGCCGGAAACGCGTATCGAGCCCAGTCTGAAGCGCATTAACGCATTGATGGACCTGCTGGGCTCACCGCAACACAGCTATCCCTCAATTCACATTGCCGGCACCAATGGCAAGACTTCGGTAACGCGAATGGTTGATGCACTGTTGACCGCTTTGCATCTGCGGACTGGACGGACGACCAGCCCGCATCTGCAGTCAGCAGTTGAGCGCATGGCGATCGGTGGGGTACCGATCACCCCCGCTCGCTATGTGGAGACCTACCGAGACATCGAGCCATTCGTGCAGCTGGTAGACCAGCAGTCTCGGGACGTCGGTGGACCGGCAATGAGTAAGTTCGAGGTCCTCATCGCTATGGCGTTCGCCGCATTCGCCGATGCACCTGTCGACGTCGCGGTGGTGGAAGTAGGTATGGGTGGCCGTTGGGATGCGACCAACGTGATCACCGCACCCGTTGCGGTCATCACGCCCATCGGCATCGACCACATCGAATACCTCGGCAGTGATATTGCCAGTATCGCTGCGCAGAAAGCGGGAATTATTAAACCTGCGCTGGGTTCGCAAGACACTGTTGCGATCATTGCGCGCCAGGCCCCCGAGGCGATGGAAGTTTTGCTGGCCCAATCCCGACAGGCTGACGCCGCGGTGGCACGCGAGGATCACGAGTTCGCCGTTGTTGGTCGTCAGGTTGCGGTCGGTGGGCAGGTGTTGGCGCTACAGGGTCTTGGCGGGCTGTATTCGGATATCTATCTGCCGCTGCACGGTGCACATCAAGCGCATAACGCGGTGGTCGCGTTGGCGGCGGTCGAAGCTTTCTTCGGTGCGGGCCTGCATCGTCAGCTCGACGTGGAGGCGGTGCGAGCCGGCTTCGCCGCCGTGGCCAGCCCTGGTCGGTTGGAACGCGTGCGTAGCGCACCCACGGTGTTCATCGACGCCGCGCATAATCCCGCCGGTGCGGCCGCGTTGGCGCAGACGCTGGCTGAAGAATTCGATTTTCGCTTGCTCGTTGGGGTGATCAGCGTCTTAGCCGACAAAGATGTCGGCGGCATCCTGGCTGCGTTGGAGCCAGTGCTAGACACCGTGGTCGTGACCCACAACGGGTCGCCGCGAGCCCTCGCTGTCGAGGAGCTGGCCTGGGCGGCCGAAGCACGGTTTGGGCCAGAACGAGTGATCAGGGCTGAGCATCTGGAGGATGCGGTAGCTGTCGCGACAGCGCTGGTGGGTGGCGACACCGACGGCGACACCGAGGCGGCGGCGTTTGCCGGGACCGGGATTGTTATCACCGGCTCGGTTGTCACTGCTGGGGTAGCGCGGACCATGTTCGGACGTGATCCAGCATGACCGATCAGGTTGACCCGTGGAAGAGTTTTCGGGCAGTCATGGCCGCCACGCTTATCTTGGAAGCGATCGTGGTGCTGCTGGCCCTGCCCGTGATCGGTGCGGTTGGCGGTGGCTTGACTCCGGTCGCGCTGAGCTACTTGCTTGGCCTGGCTGGACTGCTGATCCTGCTCGCCGGCGTGCAGCGGCACCCGCGGCTGGTCTGGGTGAACTTGGCGGTGCAAGTAATTCTGCTGGCCGGCTGTGCGGTGTACCCAGGTGTGGGTTTCATCGGTGTGCTCTTCACCGGGGTGTGGGGCTTGATTGCCTATTTTCGTACCGAAGTCCGAGCCCGCGTCGAGGTCCGTGCAGCGCAAGAACATCAGTGATCTCCGCCGAAGTAGGGCAGAGCCAGCGCAGGCCGGGTTCGGGCACTGCGAAGTAGGCATCTACTGTGGGCACCGTGACTGAACGGACCCTTGTATTGATCAAACCGGACGGCGTAGAACGGCACTTGATCGGTGAGATCCTCAGCCGTATCGAGCGTAAAGGTCTTAGCATTACGGCGCTGGAACTCCGGGAAGTCGGCGCTGAGCTGGCTCGTCGCCACTATGCCGAGCATGAAGATAAACCTTTCTTTGGATCATTGCTGGAGTTCATCACCTCAGGGCGGGTGGTTGCGGCGATCGTGGCGGGACCGCGGGCGGTCACCGCGGTCCGCCAACTTGTCGGTGGGACTGATCCGGTGGAGAAAGCTGCGCCGGGCAGTATCCGAGGTGATTTAGGCCTGGAAACCCAGTTCAATTTGGTGCATGCCTCCGATTCAGCGGAATCGGCGCAACGTGAAATTGCACTCTGGTTTCCTGGGCATGAGACCGGTGCAGCTGCGGGCCGTTGAGGAGCCGAATTCGTGTCCCACCGGAACGCGGAGCACATCGCTGCGGCGGTGTGGGATACTAGGCTTTGGTGAACGTCGTCGGACTGGCGGCTGACACCCGAATGACGGCTCGGACGATCGCGACATCGGCCTTAGATGGGCCGGTGCGGCGCCGAATGCCAGGCTGTTATTCGTACCCAGCGCCGAGTGGGTGCTACACGAGCCGCTCGGGGTGAGACCGTTACAAGCGCGGGAGAAGTGACCCGAGCACATAGCGAAGCCCTCGCGTGGCCGCGTCGACAGGACGCGCCCGGGGGCTTGAGGAGAATACGTGATAGATGGTGGCCCATCGTCAGAGTTATCGCAGGAGTCAACGCGCCATGAGGATCTGCCGGACCGCTTGAGGGTCCATTCCTTGGCGCGCGCGCTGGGAACCACCAGCCGGCGGGTGCTCGATGCGCTGAGCGAACTGGACGGTCGAATCCGCAGCGCGCATTCCAGCGTGGAGCGCACCGATGCGGTCCGGGTGCGTGACCTGTTAGCGACAGGTCCAGGGGACGATGATCGCGCTGCGCCGGCAGATGCTGGCCCCGTGCTGCTGGCCGAAACGCCAGTCGAGCGGCCAAGCTATATGCCGCTATTCGTCGCACCGCAACCAATACCGGCCAACGATGAGGTGGACAGCTCCGACGAAGCTACTCCAACCGACTACGACGACGCTGATGTCGATGATGACCTAGCCGAACGTTCCGCTAACCGGCGGCGTCGCCGTGGCCGTCGCGGGCGTGGTCGGGGGCGTGGTGAGAATGTCGCCGGCGATCTCCGCGGACCTGGCGATGACATCGAGCTAGATGCCGAAGATCCTGACCGGGCTAGCGCTGGCTCGACCGAAGACGGCGATGACGATGAACTGGTCGCCGGTGAAGGGGGCGAGGATGATGCTGGTTCAGCGGACGCCAGCAACCGGCGTCGGCGTCGGCGTCGACGCCGTAAGTCAGGGTCCGGAGACGACAATGACGGGACTGCGGTAGAGGGCCTATCGCCCGACGATCCACCGAACACGGTGGTGCATGAGCGGACCCCCCGCAGCGCCGGTACGTCCGGTGCCGGGGAAAAGGAGTCCGCCGGAGCCGAGATCCAGGGGATTGACGGATCGACCCGGTTGGAAGCTAAACGTCAGCGTCGGCGAGACGGCCGTGACGCTGGGCGGCGTCGTCCGCCAGTGCTCAGTGAAGCGGAGTTCCTGGCTCGTCGTGAGGCCGTCGAACGGGTGATGGTGGTGCGCGACACACTGCGCGGCGAGCCGCCGCATCAGGGGGCGCGCTACACCCAGATCGCGGTACTCGAAGACGGCATCGTTGTCGAACACTTCGTGACGTCGGCGGGTTCGGCTTCGTTGGTAGGAAATATCTACCTCGGCATTGTGC
>JAIENC010000178.1 GCA_019751635.1 Mycobacteriaceae bacterium | reverse complement strand
TTTGCGCAGAGCGTGTTGGGCAAACAGGTAGTGCGTTGCTCGGATCGCTCGGGCTTTGTGGTGAACGCGTTGTTGGTGCCTTACCTTCTGTCCGCGATTCGGATGGTTGAGGCGGGGTTTGCTACTGTCGACGATGTTGACAAGGCTGTGGTTGCCGGTTTGTCGCATCCGATGGGTCCGCTGCGGTTATCTGATCTGGTTGGCCTAGACACCTTGAAGTTGATCGCGGACAAGTTGTTCGAGGAGTTCAAGGAGCCGCACTATGGTCCACCGCCGCTATTGCTCCGGATGGTTGAGGCGGGCATGTTGGGCAAGAAGACCGGTCGGGGGTTCTACAGCTACTGAAGGGGTTAAGTGGCGGCAGCCAACTACGTGGTTGCAGGGCGGCGGCCCAAATTTGTGAGCCGGCTTAGCCAGATGTGTAAATCGGGTAGCATGCTTGCGGTCTATGGACGAGAGCATGCGGTCAATGAATGAGATGGAGTGCTGCGCATGACCGAGTTGAGGCCTTTTTACGAAGAGTCCCAATCAATTTATGATGTTTCGGACGAATTTTTTTCTCTGTTTTTAGATCCGACAATGGCCTACACGTGTGCGTACTTTGAGCGCGACGACATGTCGCTAGAAGAAGCGCAGAATGCCAAGTTCGATCTGGCGCTTGGGAAACTTAATCTCGAGCCTGGGATGACCCTGCTTGACGTCGGTTGCGGCTGGGGCGGTGCGCTACAGCGGGCGATCGAGAATTATGACGTTAACGTCATCGGCATCACGCTGAGCCGCAATCAAGCCAAATACAGCCAGGAAAAACTGGCCAAGATCCCCACGGACCGCAAGGTTGAGATCCGCTTGCAGGGCTGGGAAGAGTTTACCGATAAAGTTGACCGCATTGTTTCTATCGGCGCTTTTGAGGCATTCAAAATAGAACGCTATGCCGCATTTTTTGAACGTACTTTCGATATCCTTCCTGCTGATGGCAGCATGCTGTTGCATACCATTCTTGCTTATCCGCAGAAGCAGTTGAGTGAGCGCGGCATTCCGGTGACTATGAGCGACATTAAGTTCATGCGTTTTATTGGTCGGGAAATTTTCCCAGGTGGGCAGTTGCCGGCTCAGGAAGATATTTTCAAGTTTGCTGAAGGTGCCGGGTATTCGGTGGAAAAAGTGCAATTATTGCAGCCGCATTATGCGCGGACATTGGACATCTGGGCAGCTAATTTGGAAGCTAATCGCGAGCGTGCTATCGAGATCCAGTCCGAAGAGGTCTACGACCGCTACATGCATTATCTGACCGGATGTGCGAATTTCTTCCGCAAAGGCATCAGCAACGTGGGTCAGTTCACCCTGGTGAAGTAGCGGCTCTCTGCATCACGCGGCGCAAAAGGCGTTTTAGGGTCCTCGCGGCGGCAGGATCGGTGACGGATGTGGTTGTCCACGAAACTTCTCCAGCGACCCGGCCGCTTCGACGATTCCGCAGAGTGCACTCCAGCTCATCATGGTCAGGTAGTCGATCAGGTCCTCGGCGCTCATCCGCGGGTCCGACATCCAGGAGTGGGTGGCTAGTTGCACGCCGCCTACGGTCATGTAAGCCCAGGTGTCCACGCCGCGGGTGTCCATCCCGGCTTCTTTCATGCGTCGGCGCAGCATTACTGCCAGCATGCGGGCAATGATTCGCTCCGAATCGGCGATCACTTTGCTTTTGCTGGCCGAGCTGTTCGCCATCACGAACCGATATGGTTCGGGCTCACCCGCCATAGTCTCGACATAAACTCTGGTGATTTCGCGGATCAGCTCGAATCCCGGCATTTCCTGGGACAAGGCTGAAGCCATGTTGGGGATCAGTGTGGTTTGGGTGAAACGCATCATGACAGCGGTAGTTAAGTCATTTTTATCGACGAAATAACGGTAGAGAACAGTCTTGGAAACCCCGATCTCCGCGGCTATTTCATCCATGCTCAAGTAGCGGCCACGCCGGCCGATAGCTTTGATAGTGCCGTCGACTAGCTCATTGCGGCGATCCACTTTGTGCTGGTGCCAACGTCGTTTACGACCATCGGTCTTGCCGGTGGTAGCCGTGGTGTGCTCTGCCACTTTCGCCGATTCCCATTCCCTAGACGCACTCGATAGTACGGCTCACACTGTGCATCATCTCCGATGATTATCAGAGCAGTTCCAGCAGTGTCGTCGGAGCCATTGATTGACCGCGATGACCGATGATGGTCTGGTGGCGCATCGAGCCAATCTTGGACCACCCAGGACTAAGCGGGAGTGGGGTTTAGGAATAGTGCCGACTCGGCCCCCGAAGTCCTTTGCGGAATCAATCGCTGGGGCTGACCCGGTGGCCGACGCGCAGCGCCGGGCGGCGTTGCGCCGGATGAAAGTGGTGGCGTTAGGTTTCTTGATCGGCGCTACCGCGGTGTTTCTCGTCTGTCGGTGGGGGCAAGCTGGTGGTGTCACCAGTGCGTGGGTGGGTTATGTCGCTGCCGGCGCTGAAGCCGGCATGGTGGGTGCCCTGGCGGACTGGTTCGCTGTTACGGCGTTGTTCAAGCATCCCCTGGGTATACCGATCCCGCATACGGCGATCATTAAACGCAAAAAAGACCAGCTCGGTGCGGGCTTGGGGACTTTTGTGCGGGAGAACTTCCTCTCGCCGCCGGTGGTGCGGACCAAATTGCGTGATGCCCAGGTGCCTGGGCGGTTAGGCGCGTGGCTGTCGCAGGATGCGCACGCTCAGCGGGTCGCGGCCGAAGTGGCCACCGTGCTGCGCGTGCTGGTGGAACTTCTTCGTGATGAAGACGTGCAACTGGTGATTGATCGGATGATTGTTCGGCGGATTGCCGAACCCCAGTGGGGTCCGCCGGCGGGGCGTGTGTTGACAACGCTCCTGGTCGAGAACCGGCAAGAGGCGTTGATTCAGCTGCTGGCTGATCGGGCTTTTCAATGGTCGCTCAATGCCGGTGAAGTTATCCAGCGGGTGGTCGAGCGTGATTCACCGAGCTGGTCGCCGCGATTTATTGATCACCTGGTTGGTGATCGAATCCACCGGGAATTGATGGATTTCACCGACAAAGTGCGTCGAAATCCCGATCATGAACTGCGACGTTCGGCTACACGCTTTCTTTTCGAATTCGCTAGCGACTTGCAGCATGATCCGGCCACGATCGCCCGCGCTGAATCGGTTAAAGAACAGGTGATGGCGCGTGAAGAGATTACTGACGCGGCAGCGACGGCTTGGCGGACGTTGAAACGGTTGGTGTTGGAAGGGGTCGTGGACCCAACCAGTGCGTTACATAGTCGTATCGCTTCGGTGGTGATTGGTGTTGGGGAAGCATTGCGTGACGATGCTGATTTAGCGCACAAGGTAGACGGCTGGCTGGTCCGGGCCGCTGATCATCTGGTTTCGCAGTACGGGACGGAAATCACCGCGATCATCACCGACACCATCCAGCGCTGGGATGTCCATGAGGCGAGCCGACGCATCGAACTGCACGTTGGTCGTGATTTGCAGTTCATTCGGATCAACGGCACCGTGGTGGGAACGTTGGCCGGGCTAGCGATACATGCGTTAGCTCAAGGACTATTCCCTGTGCGCTAGCTAACGCTTGCAAAAGTTAGCAGCCGGCTTTACTGTGGTGCCATTAGCACCGAGCCTCACCTGATACAGGAAAACGCATCAAGGAGTACAACCTTGCCGCCGGAAGAAAAGCTGGCCATCAAGGTGTCCACGGCGGCATCCGACATTGGCAGCTTCATCAGAACGCAACGCCAGACCGCGCAGGTTTCGATGCGGCAGTTGGCCGAAAGGGCTGGCGTCAGTAATCCCTATCTGAGCCAGATCGAACGCGGACTACGTAAGCCGTCCGCGGACGTATTGAACCAGATCGCTAAGGCGTTACGGGTATCTGCCGAAGTGCTGTATGTGCGGGCCGGTATCCTAGAGGCCAGCGAGACCAGTCTGGTGCGTGATGCAATCATCACTGATACGGCGATTACTGAGCGACAGAAACAGGTTCTGCTCGACATCTATACGTCGTTTGCCCAGCAAAATGACCCTCAATCCGAGGAGCAATCGCTCGATTGAATGAGTCGGTTTGGGGTTCAACTACGCGCGGTGTCAGCGCCACAAAAATAATTGATGAAAGGAAATGCAATGGCAGAAACTCCGAACATTGAGGACCTGCGGGCCCCGTTACTGGCCGCCCTCGGTGCGGCCGACCTGGCCTTGGCCACGGTCAATGACCTGATCACTGACTTGCGTGAACGTGCCGAAGAGACCCGCACCGACACCCGTAGCCGGGTTGAGGACCGGCGTGCTCGTTTCGCCAAGCTGCAAGAGGACTTCCCTGGTCAGCTGCGTGAGTTGCGGGAGAAGTTCACCAGCGAGGAGCTGCGCAAGGCTGCTGAAGGCTACCTTGAGGCGGCCACCGGTCGGTACAACGAGCTGGTCGAACGTGGCGAGGTGGCCCTGGAGCGGTTGCGCAACCAGCAAAGCTTCGAGGAAGTGTCAGCGCGTGCCGAAGGCTACGTTGACCAGGCGGTCGAGTTGACCCAAGAGGCGCTGGGCACGGTTGCCTCGCAGACTCGTGCGGTAGGCGAGCGGGCCGCTAAGTTGGTCGGCATTGACCTGCCCAAGAAAGAGCCGGCTAAGACGGTTGCGGCCACGACGGCCCCGGCCAAGAAAGCCGCTCCGGCCAAGCGGGCGCCCGCCAAGAAGGCGCCGGCTAAAAAGGTCACGCAGAAATAGCAGAATTAATGGCAGGCCGATTCCAGGTTGTCCACTTCGGTGACCTGGAATCGGCCTGCCGTCTCATCCCGCATAGGATTACCCAGTGATGCTTGCAGGCTTGGCGGGTGACGTTCTGCTCATTGTGCAGATTGGCGTCCTGCTGACGTCGTTGTATGCCCTTGTCCATGCGGCGTTGCAGCGGTCTGATGCTTACGCTGCCGCGGACAAGCTGTCCAAGCCGGTGTGGTTAGTCATCCTTGGTGTCGCAGTCGCGATGGCTTCCGTACTGAGCTTTGTTTTCGGCATCCTGGGAGTGGCCATTGCGGCCTCGGCGGCGGGAATATACCTCGTCGATGTGCGCCCCAAACTTCTGGAAGTTCAGGGAAAGTCACGTTAGTTCGCAGTGCCTAGTCCACGTTCTCGTCAGCAAGTGGCGGCCCTGGTTGACCACACCCTGCTTAAGCCGGAGGCCACCCCTGCTGACGTGGCTGCTGCGGTTGCCGAAGCTCTCGAACTCGGTGTGTATGCGATCTGTGTTTCACCGACCATGGTGCCGATCGCGGTCCAGGCACGTACCGACTCGGCCGGGCCGGATGACTTAGTTATTGTGACGGTGGCGGGTTTTCCTTCCGGCGCGCATCTGTGCACGGTTAAGGCACGGGAAGCCGCCCTTGCCGTGGCCGCTGGCGCCAACGAGGTCGACGTGGTCATCAATATCGGTGCTGCACTTGCCGGCGACCTTGCCGTAGTGCGGTCAGAGATCGCCGAAGTGCGTTCCGCGACATCGACCGCGGTGCTCAAGGTCATTGTGGAGTCAGCAGTAATTGCGGACCGGGCCGGGGTGGGGATCCTGGCCGATGTTTGCCGGGCTGCACAGGACGCCGGCGCCGATTTTGTGAAAACCTCGACCGGTTTACATCCCAGCGGGGGAGCTTCGGTGCGTGCGGTGGCGGTGATGGCCGAGACGGTTGGCGGCCACCTCGGCGTCAAAGCCAGCGGCGGCATCCGCACCGCTACAGAAGCTCTAGCGATGCTGGACGCGGGCGCCACCCGGCTGGGGTTGTCTGGAACCCGCGCGGTGCTTGATGGGCTGAGTTAGCACCGCGCATCGAGCCGCGGTCAGATCTTGGCGAAGCAGGGATCTTGGCTGTTGTTGCCGGTAGGGATGTTGGCGTTTCTGGTGGAAAAATGGGCCGCCACCCCGGTACTGGTGATCTGCACGTCGTCCACATGCAGACCTAAGGGGTAATCCTTGGTTAGGTCAGCGGTGAATTTATCCAAGGTGGTTTGCACAGTCTCTTTGGGCAGGATGAAGCCGAGCGCATTGAACGTGACAATTTTCAGCGCTAACCCGCCCCCGGTGACCTGAGGTTTGGCCGTGATGTTGTCCAGGAACCCCTTTAACTCGATGGTGCCATCTTTAGGATGAGTGACCACGGAGTTGGTGACAAAGGGGCCTAGCACCGGAATCGAATTCTGGATCGACTGCTTGATGCCTTCCGCGGACCAGGTGAGGGTTCCATCAATCGCGCCGATAGAGCCCTTGGAGTTAGCGGTATCCCGCAGCAAAATATTCTGAATATTGAGGTCGATCTTCATGCCCCGAGCATCGCGGATCTGGTTACCGGCGGTCTGCACGGCAATGTTGGTGAAGTGGCCAGTCAGTGCTTGCCAGAGCAGCAGCGGCGCCACTCCGAAAGTTACGCTGGCTTTGTCTTTTACTTCGCATTCCACTGCGGCGGCCACTTTGCTATTGGCTATGTGGCGGGCATACAACTCGGCCCCAATGATTCCAGCGACGACGAGGGCCACCACGATGATGAGGATCAGCAGCAAAGACAACGGATCGCCGAAAAAGCGACGCT
>JAIENC010000239.1 GCA_019751635.1 Mycobacteriaceae bacterium | reverse complement strand
GGTAGCCAACGGCAATGAGGCCAGGAATCGTTCCAAATGCGGGCCCGGGGAATAGGTCACCGTCACAACCGGCAGCACATCACTCACGCGTCGAGGGTAACGGTCATCCGGTGGCACCGGCGGCCGTTCCCGCCGCCAGCGCCGCCCGCAGCGCACTACGCCACGAGCGCAGCGGCGACACCCCCGAGCGACTCGATAGCCGGCTCGACAACGCCGAATAATGCGGCCGGATCGCTGGTCGGGGCTGATATTGGCTGTTGACCGGTCGGATCCGCTGCGGGTCGGCACCGACTTCTTCGAACACCGCACAGGCCTGCTGGTATCGGGTGACTGCACCCTCGTTTGCGATGTGCATCACAGGGCCATACGCCGCGTCGACATGGGTATCCGCTACCGCTAACAGCGCCACCGCTAAGTCGGCAACATAAGTTGGCGACCCGGTCTGGTCATCGACTACCGCCACAGTCCCGTCTCCGGCAGCTAACCGGCGCATGATGGCGACAAAATCCGTTCCGGTTCCGCCGGTGTACACCCAGGCTGTGCGTACCACGACGGCGTCCGGCAAGGCCGCCAGCACGGCCCACTCACCAGCAAGTTTGGTGCGCCCGTAGACGTTCAGCGGCGCAGTGTGGTCATCCGGTTGATAGGGGCGCGGCGACGCATCACCAAAGTCTCCGCTGAACACATAATCGGTAGAAACGTGGACCAGCTGTGCACCGACGCGCGCACAAGCGCGCGCCAGATGCTGCGGACCAAGCGCATTGACCGCAAAAGCAGTCGACTCGTCGCTCTCCGCCCGATCCACATTGGTGTAGGCCGCGCAATTGACCACCACATCGCCGGAGCCGCAATCCTTGAGGAGGTGCTCCGCCGCAGCGGGATCGGTAATATCCCAGTCCGCCCTCGTCAACGCCACCACGTTACGGCCTTGTCGAAGAGCTTCTGCCGCCAAGCAACCGCCTAGCTGACCTCCCGCACCGGTTATCACCAGCCTGCCCAACACAGCCCTAAGTCTGGCACGCCGGGCTTAGCTACCCCGGAAGTGGTTGTGACATAAGTAACCTAGGGTGATGCCTGTGCAACGTGTGATCCGTGCGATCGCTACCGCGACGGCCGTCGTCGTGATATTCGGCACCGGAGTGGCGTGGAGCACCGTCCGATCTTTCGAGAGCGGCATCTTTCACACGTTCGCACCGTCATTGGGTCAAGGCAATGACGACGGCGCGCTCGACATCTTGCTCGTTGGAGTGGACAGCCGTAGCGATGCCCACGGCAACCCGCTGACCGAGGCGGAACTGGCCAGCCTGCGGGCTGGCGACAATCTGTCCACCAACACCGACACCATCATCTTGGTGCGGATACCCAACAACGGGAAGTCGGCGACCGCCATCTCTATTCCCCGTGACTCCTATGTCGTGGCACCCGGCCTGGGCAAGACCAAGATCAACGGTGTCTACGGCCAGACCAAAGAGGACAAGCGGGTCACTTTAGTGAAATCCGGCGTCTCCGCCGAGCAAGCCGAGGCGCAAGGCACCGAAGCCGGTCGTGAAGCTCTGATCAAGACGGTGGCCGACCTTACCGGCGTTACCGTTGACCACTATGCCGAAATCGGACTACTTGGCTTCGCCCTGATCACCGATGCCCTCGGTGGTGTCACCGTGTGCCTCAAAGAGCCGGTGTACGAACCTCTTTCCGGGGCAGATTTTCCCGCCGGACAGCAAAAACTCGATGGGCCGCAAGCGTTGAGCTTTGTCCGTCAACGCCACGAACTACCCCGCGGCGACCTGGACCGCGTAGTGCGTCAACAGGTAGTGATGGCCTCGTTGGCGCATCGAGTCCTCTCCGGCAAAACACTATCCAGCCCGGCCACCCTGAGTCGGCTGCAGCAGGCCGTTCAACGTTCGGTAGTCATCTCGTCCGGATGGGATGTGATGGATTTCCTCAAGCAGCTGCAGAAGCTGGCCGCCGGCAACGTCGCTTTTGCCACCATTCCGGTGCTCGACGAAGCCGGTTGGAGCGACGACGGTATGCAAAGCGTGGTACGCGTCGATCCGCATCAAGTCGCCGACTGGGTCGCTGGCCTGTTGCACGACCAAGCCCAAGGCAAAACCGAAGAACTGGCTTACGCACCGGCTAAAACCACCGCCAACGTGGTCAACGACACCGACATCAATGGCCTGGCCGCATCGGTATCGGAAGTGTTGACCGCCAAGGGTTACACCGCCGGCGCCGTCGGCAACAATGACGCCGCCCATGTATCAAGCAGCCAGGTCCTCGCCCCTCACACCAACGATCTGGGCGCACAGGCTATTGCTAAAGACCTCGGCGGGTTGCCGGTTGTTGCTGACGCTTCGGTGCCAGCTGGGTCCGTACGCATAGTGCTATCCAACGACTACAGCGGCCCAGGCTCGGGCTTAGACGGCGGATCCACGGTTCACGCCAGCGCCTCGAACACCGGAGCCACCACTGACAGCACTCCCCCGTTGTCGCCAATCCTTACCGCCGGCTCCGACCACCCTGAGTGCGTCAATTAGCGGTAGGAAACACCACGACTCCGCACTACCCTGTACCACTCTGGCCTATCCCTATCTCGACCTATACATGTTGATATAGCAATGTCTTTATGTTATTTTGCCGAAGATATGCGGTCCTCCGTTGAGGGCAAGCACGTCGAACCGGGAGGAAGGTACAGGCATATGTCGACCCAGGGGCTATGGAGTAAAGCAGCTCATGCGCTAGTCACCGGCTTGGTCGGGGCTACCGCCTATGAGCTGTTACGCAAGGCAATAACCAAAGCACCGCTGCACCAAACCGCGGTGACCGCGGCCGAATGGAGCCTGCGCGGAACACGCCGAGCAGAAGAAGCGGCCGAGTCCGCCCGACTGAAACTGGCCGACGTGATGGCCGAGGCCCGGGAACGCGTCGGGGAAGAGACCCCACCCCCCTCCGTTTCGGTTGCCCACGATCACGAGCACTAGTCGCCCAGCCGTGATGTTCGCGTTGCCGGCGAAGGACTCAGCACTCGTAGTCATTTCGGACGCAGCTGGGCGCATGCGCGTGCAGGTACCCTGGGTACGCGCCGATTCCCGACGCGCAGTCGCGGTGGAGGAAGCGGTAGGAAAACAAAACGGAGTGCGGGCGGTGCATGCCTATCCCCTCACCGGGTCGGTAGTCGTGTGGTATTCACCGAAACGGTGCGACCGCACCGAGGTGCTTGCGACGATGAACGGCGCCGCACACGTTCCCGCCAATCTCATCCCGGCCCGCGCACCACATTCCGCCGAAATCCGTAACGCCGACGTGCTCCGCATGGTTATCGGCGGCACAGCACTGGTCCTGCTCGGCGTACGTCGTTACGTGTTCGCCCGTCCGCCGCTGCTCGGCCCGTCCGGTCGGCTCGCCGCCACCGGCATCACCATCTTCACCGGATACCCATTTCTGCGCGGTGCACTGCGCTCGATCCGCTCCGGCCGAGCCGGCACCGATGCGCTGGTATCAGCGGCCACGCTAGCCAGCCTCATTCTGGGCGAAAACGTGGTTGCGCTCACCGTGCTCTGGCTACTCAATATCGGCGAATACCTCCAGGACCTGACGTTGCGACGGACCCGACGAGCCATCTCGGAGCTGTTACGCGGCAACCAAGACACGACATGGATCCGCCTCACCGACGGTCCACAAGCCGGTACCGAGATCCAAGTACCGACCGATTCGATTCAAGTCGGCGACGAGGTAGTGGTGCACGACCACGTCGCAGTACCGGTCGACGGCGAGGTGGTGGACGGCGAAGCGATCATCGACCAATCGGCGATCACCGGAGAAAACCTGCCCACCAACATCAGAATCGGAGCACGGGTACACGCCGGCTCGGTAGTGCTGCGCGGCCGCCTAGTTGTGCGCGCTCAAGCGGTCGGCAGCCAGACAACCATTGGCCGCATCATCGCCCGAGTCGAGGAGGCTCAGCATGATCGGGCACCCATTCAGACAGTCGGCGAAACCTTTTCGCGCCGTTTCGTTCCCACCTCCTTCATCGTTTCGGCCATCACGCTAGCCATTACCGGCGATGTTCGTCGCGCAATGACGATGCTGCTGATTGCCTGCCCGTGTGCGGTGGGATTAGCCACCCCGACCGCGATCAGCGCGGCCATTGGCAACGGCGCCCGCCGCGGCATCCTGATTAAGGGTGGATCCCATCTTGAGCAGGCCGGCCGGGTGGATGCCATGGTCTTCGACAAGACCGGCACCCTCACTATCGGTCGCCCAGTTGTAACGAATATCATTGCACTGCATGATGATTGGGAGCCAGAACAAGTACTGGCTTACGCGGCCAGCTCGGAGATCCATTCACGGCACCCGCTAGCAGAAGCCGTCATCAGATCCACCGAGGAACGCAAGATCAGCATCCCACCGCATGAGGAATGCGAGGTACTGGTTGGGCTGGGAATGCGCACTTGGGTCGATGGTCGCACGCTACTGCTGGGCAGCCCGTCCCTGCTGCGCAGCGAGAATGTCGCGGTATCGCAGAAAGCCTGCGACTGGGTCGACACCTTACGCCGGCAGGCCGAGACGCCACTGCTGTTAGCGGTGGATGGCACCTTGGTAGGGCTGATCAGTCTGCGCGACGCGATCCGTCCCGAGGCAGCTGACGTACTCAAGAAATTGCGGGCCAACGGCGTTCAACGCATCGTCATGCTCACGGGGGATCACCCCGAGATCGCCGCGGTGGTCGCTGGCCAGCTTGAGATCGACGAGTGGCGGGCCGAGGTGCTGCCGGACGACAAGCTTGACGTGGTACGCAGCTTGCAGAACGAAGGGTATGTCGTCGGGATGGTCGGAGATGGCATCAACGACGCCCCGGCGTTGGCGGCCGCCGACATCGGAATCGCGATGGGTTTGGCCGGCACCGACGTAGCAGTGGAAACCGCGGACGTCGCGCTGGCCAGCGATGACCTCCAACGGCTACTCGACGTAGGAGACTTGGGCAGCCGCGCGGTGGACGTCATCCGCCAGAATTACGCCATGTCCATCGCCGTCAATGCCGCCGGTCTGGTGATCGGGGCCGGCGGCGCTTTATCGCCGGTACTCGCCGCACTGCTCCACAATGCCTCCTCAGTAGCCGTGGTAGCCAACAGTTCTCGACTTATCCGATACCAACTTAACTGAGGTCAGCCAGCTCATCGGGTGCGGTCAAAAACACGTCATTGTGTTGCCCGACCGCCGGCGGCGGGTCGACCGTCACCGCCTCGAACGTGGCATAGCGCGCCGGTGTGCGAACCACAGTGACGACGTCCTCACCCGCGCCAACTTCGAGCGCGAGGGCGTTCTCGGCAAACAGTGGGGTATCGACAACCTGTTTCCAGGAATGAGCCAGACATGCCATGATGCCGTTGCGCTGCAACAGATTTACCCACTCGCCAGCCGACTTAGCCGCTAACGCCGACTCCAGCTCTTCGGTTAACTCGGCGTAATGGATTGACCGCAAACGCTGATCAGTAAATCGATGGTCAGCAAGGAGATCCGGCCGGCCGATGGTCCGACAAAGCAGCTCCCAGTGCTTGGGCACATAAGCACTGATGACAAGGTACTCATCAGCAGCCCGAAACGCATCTGATGGTTGCGTTGCAAAACCAACTGTCTTGCGTCCCTTGGCTTTCGGTACTGGCTTCGATTCAGAGGCGGGCCGGTTGAGATGGATTACCAACTGATTGGCTTGCAACCCCACCGCGACGTCATACATCGCGACGCGAACAACGTCAGCAACCCCATGCCGCTCCCGATTAAGCAATGCCGCAAGCACCGCCTGCGCCAGCACGTGACCACTGGCGTTATCGACTAGCTGGAAGGGGATGATCTGCGGTTTACCCTCCGGAGTGCGCATGCCTGTAGTCATGCCGGCCTCCGCAGCAACCATAAGATCAATTCCCGGCCGGTTACCTTGCGGACCGTTACCGCCAAAAGCGGACAACCGGGCATAGATCAACGCCGGGTTGCGTGACCTTAACGTGTCAGGACCAAGGCCAAGCTTTTCCATCACTCCTGGGCGGAAACCTTCCAAAACCACATCCGCGGTATCAACGAGCCCCAGAATCTGCTGCTTGCCAGAATCGGAGGTCAAGTCCACCGCTACCGATTTTTTGCCCCGATTATTGGGGAGAAAATATGCCGCCAACGGCGGGCGGCCGGGCAGCACCGAGGTAATCCGCCGGGCCGCCTCACCACCAGGCGCCTCTATTTTGATCACTTCAGCCCCGAGATCAGCAAGCACTTGTCCGGCCAACGGCCCGGCCACGTTCTGGGTGAAATCAAGCACCCGAAAACCGTCCAGAGGTCTGGGGCCGTTGCGGTGAGGCACCACAAACTCCTCCCTAGGACGCGCCAGCTTTCTGTCGCACAGCAGTGCAGTAGTAATTGTCCAACAGCGCCGGCCGATCTGCCGACTCCAGCGGTAACGGCAAACCATTTTCGGCTAGCAACTGACCCATCCGGGTACCGGCCGTACTCCACCCCAGCGCTTGCAGATAGTCGGAGACATCGTGACGTTTTCCGGAGTAGCCGAGGTTATCCAGACTGATGTCCAGGCCACGCTC
>JAIENC010000011.1 GCA_019751635.1 Mycobacteriaceae bacterium | reverse complement strand
TTCATCTTCGGGAGACCTCGACCCCTACCCCGGCAACGACGCGCCGACCCCACCTACACCCTCATCTGTGAAGAGCCGGTAAATATGACCACAGATTTCGCGGCGTTGGCTGAAGCTATCGTAACGGCGAAAAAAATTGCGCCGCTGCCAGAAATCTTGTCTCGGCTGCCGGTGAGAGAACTGTAGAAGATGACCCGAGCGTGGGGATTCGTCACGCTTTTTACTTTGTCGAAGCGTCGACACTTCTGATGGGATTTGGATCACCTTACACAGGAGAAGATCTGGCTGAAGGGTCGAAACAACTCGCCACGCTTACTGGCCAACTAGACTCCGCCATTCCGGGTGATGGCTGGCAGGGTGTGTCGGCGAAAACCTACGTGGAACGGGTTGGGGAGATTCGGGAGTCGCTCGATGGTTTGGCTGATACCGATCAATGGTGCGCGGATATTGCTGCAGAAGTGGCTTATTTTGTCAACTGCATTCGCTTGATATGTGGATGCCTCAAATTGGTGCTTGAGATGGCTTATGTGCTCATTAGATATTGCTACAGCAGCGCTGATATTGAAGCGGGTGACATGTGGGGATTTTCAGATTGTCGTAGGAGTGATGATCGTTATGGGTTTGTTGATCCTTGCGGTTCAGCTCTGCTCGGTAAATATAAAAAAATGGTCTTTGCAACCGATAGCTGATGACTATCGCAGTTATTGCAGTTAGTAGCGCGGATTGGTGAAAGGCATGAATGAGAGGGGCAAATTTTATGGCAGATCTTGTTGTGGTGCCGGGGGTTCTGGAACTGCTGGCCCAGCGGCTGGATGAAGCGGGTCAACAGGCTGAGCGGGCGGCTGTCGTTACCACTCACATCGAACGTGAGGTGTGGAGAACCTATGGTCCGTTTTTCGGGATTATCAACGATGGATTTGTCCAGATAGAGCAGGCCCGTCGCGCAGCAGTCAGGCATCTCAGCGCTAGCTGCGTCAACCAGGCAGCAAACCTGCGTGCGGCCACTCAGGCATACGTTAGCGGCGATGCGCTCTGCAGCGATCAGCTGCGCGCCACGCCCGTCGGGTGGCGGCAGCAACCCGGTGTCGGTCGGCCGATGTGCGAGGTGGCCAAACAGCCAAGGCGCAGCACTGCGGGCTAGCCAAAGTGGAGTCGAACCCGCCGGTGCTGCTGCGGTGAGCTCCTCGCAGTGGTCCAGATCCAGGCCAAGTTGTTGCCTGGTGTTCAGGCAGGAAGATCGGCAACGACATCGCATCAAAGAAACGCCGCCGGCATAGGCCCTAGAAGCTGCTGGTGCCATTCCAATCCACTAGCCGCCACCCACTGGTTGGGCTGCCGGTGATGACGACGCGACCACCATTAGGTAAGAAAGGTCTGGTCAGCTCGTCTTGAGGGTTTGTCACATTCAATAACGTCCAGATAACGATAGCAACATTGTGGGAGAACACTACCGGCTTATTGTGGCCGCTGTCGTAGATCTGCTGAATGGCGGCGGTGAACTGATCGTTGAATTGGTTGCCGTTGATCGACCCAGGGATGGTCTCTTGGCGATCGCCATGTAGCCAGGCCTGCGGGGCAACCATATACGTTGCCGGCTTGAGCCCTAGTGGTGTGCCTTGATACCAACCGGCGTCGATCTCCTGTAGGCCGGCCACAATCTCAACCCGCTTGCCCAATTCCTGGGCCAGTGGTGCCGCGGTCTGCTGAGTGCGCACCATGGTCGAGGCGTAGATGGCGTCATAGTGGTTCCGGGCAAGCTGTTGGGCGAGTTGTTGGGCCTGCTTTCTGCCCTCGGGGGTGAGGTCTGGGCCGGGGACTACAGCGTCGATGATCTCGTCTGCGTTGCTCTGCGATTGTGCGTGCCGGACAAAGGTCACGGTGATGCTGCGCGCATGCGCGGTCCCGCCAGAGCAGGCGGCGAGGCTAGTGGCTACGGCGAAGATGACCGCCGCTTTCCAGATCAGACGATAAGGCATGCCGATAGCCTGCCCTGCCGGACTCCTCGGTGGAAGTGATTTGGCAGGGTTGGGGAGAGAAAATCTGGCGAAATACACCGACAAGGAGACTGGTATGGCGATTAACCCCGGTGCTATCGGTACGGTAACTGAGCCCACGCTGTTCGAGTGGACTGACCGGGACACCTTGCTCTACGCGCTTGGTGTCGGCGCCGGAACCGAAGAACTCTCCTTCACCACCGAAAACAGCCACGGCATTACCCAGCAAGTGTTACCGACCTATGCGGTGATCAGCTGTCCGGCATTTGGTGCGGTGGCAAAAATTGGAACGTTCAACTGGGCCATGCTTTTACATGGCTCGCAGGAAATCCGGCTGCACGCACCTTTGCCCGCCGCGGGAAAACTCTCGGTGATTTCCGAGGTCGTTGACATTCAAGACAAAGGCGCAGGCAAGAACGCGATCATCGTGTTGCGTGGCCGAGGCAGTGACCCGCAATCGGGGTCGCTAGTAGCCGAGACGTTGACGACCATCGTGATCCGCGGAGCCGGCGGATTCGGCGGGAACCCGGGCCAACGGTCGGCCGCCCCGGAAATCCCCAACCGCGAACCAGACGCCCGGATTACCCTGCCCACTCGGCGGGACCAAGCGCTGCTCTATCGGCTCTCGGGAGATCGAAACCCACTGCACAGCGATCCCTGGTTCGCTGCGCAGGCCGGATTTCCCCAACCGATCCTGCATGGGTTGTGCACATATGGCGTGGCAGGTCGGGCGTTGCTGGCCGAACTCGGCCATGGTCAGGCGGCAAACATCACCGCGATGGCTGCACGGTTTAGCTCCCCGGTGTTCCCCGGGGAGACACTGACCACGCTGATCTGGCGTACCGAACCGGGCCAGGCGGTGTTTCGGACCGAGGCTACCGGCAGCGGCGGAACCACGGCCCGCCTAGTGCTCGACGATGGCACCGTGGAGTACGCGGCGGGTAGTTAAACCGCCATCCGGCCTAGTGCGATGACGCCGGCGGTGGTGCATTCGCCGGGGCCAATGCGGCGCCGATCTTGCGGAATAGCGTGTCCGCTTCGTTGCGGTAGTTGCCCTGGTCGTCGAATGCGGCGGGGTCATAGGTGACGGCGACAGCGATGGCGATCTTCTGCGCCGGGAGATAGGCCGCGATAGCGGATTCACCGGCAAACATCGGGTTCTGCAAAAGCCAGTCCCCGGAGATCACTAGGCCAAGCCCATAGGTGTAGGAGTTGTCCTGCGCACCGCAGGTGACAGGGCAGGCGGGTAGCGCAGTGGTATGACCGCGCAGGTCGGTGGAGATCATGGCCTGATACGACTTCGGTGAGAGCAACTTCCCCGAGCCGATACCCCATGCTGTTGCTTCCAGATCGTAGATATTGGTTGTTTGAACTGCCCCGCGGGTGATCGTCCAGGAAGGATTCCAGTAGGTGGACTCCTCGTAGAACGGCTTGCTGGCCGGGATTTTCAGGGCGGCGCGGCGTTCGGCGGTAAAGCTGTGCAGCGTCGGTACGGGGATCGCCGGGGTGCTGGAGTCTGCGGTGTTCTGCAGTCCAAGTGGTCCAATGACCTTGTCCGCCAAGAGTTTTGGCATCTCTTGACCGGTAGCTTTCTCTAACGCTAAACCGAGCAGCAGGTAATTGGTGTGGGAGTAGTTCCAGTTGC
This sequence comes from Mycobacteriaceae bacterium, assembly GCA_019751635.1. Classification (GTDB taxonomy): domain Bacteria; phylum Actinomycetota; class Actinomycetes; order Mycobacteriales; family Mycobacteriaceae; genus Mycobacterium. The sequence continues at coordinate 2,923 of JAIENC010000011.1, read as the reverse complement.
TGCCGGGTTGGTAGAGCAACGGTTTGTGCACGGCGTAGTCGAGCAGTTCCGGTGGCGTCCACTGCCGGAACGGGTCGGCGTAAAAGGCCGCGGTGAATTCTGCGTTGCCTAACACATAGTCGGGATAGCCGGAGGTCATGTGTGCCAGCTGGCCGAGGGTGACGTGATCACTGTGCGGCACCTCGGGCAGCCACTGGGACAGCTTGTCGTCGAGGTTGAGCTTTTTCTCATCGACCAGCTTGAGCAGCAGCGTTGAGACGTAAGAGATCGCCACCGCCCCATTGCGGAAAAACATGCTGGGCATGGCCGGCACGCCGGTCATCGAGTCCCCGAAAGCTTGGGTGAGGATTTCGGTTCCGTCGATGGTGACCCGGACGATTGCCGCTTTCAGGTGGGCTTGCGCCATTGTGTTGCCAACGATAGCTATCACTGCGTTGGCTTTGGCCGAGTTGGCGGCCGCTAATGAAGCTGGAGCAGCAGCAGGGGGACGGTCAGCTGGCGTGCACCCGGTCAGCGCCACGGCCAGCGCGCAGATCGCGGCGGATAAGCGTCGAGAAAATGTCATACCTGATCTTGGCAGCACGATGGTGCAGCGTCACCGCGCAAACAGCAGTACCGATTCTCGGCTTAAGGCCTCCAACCGGGCCACCCCTAACTCGATGCCGGCGGCAAGCTCCTCCAGATCGGGTGCGGTGTCATAGTCGGCGGTGATGCCGAAAATCAGGTCGTCGGCGTAGCTGAGCACGGCGACCCCAGTGCGTAGGTGTAGGGCAATCGGTGGAATGGGCAGCAGGCGCTCAACGGCGCGGCCCATCAGCCGCAACCGGTAGCGTGGCCCGGGAACGTTGGTAGCTAGGGTGACGATGCCACGTTGCGGCAGCCGGGTCAGCAGCCGGATTACCCAGGCCGACAAAACAAAAGGAAGAGAGTTAGCCACCGACGTCACGATGTTGCCGGCCTCCCGCTGGCCGCTCTGCTTGGCTCGGGTCAACCGGTTGTGCACGGCCTGTAGCCGCTGTACGGGGTCATCGAGTTCGACCGGCAGATAGGGCAACATCACCGAGAAGCGGTTGTCGTATTTGTCTACTGCGTCGGCCGAACGCATCGATACCGGTACCAGTGTGCGCAGTGAATCCGCCCGCGGTTGCTCGCCGCGATGCAGCAGCACAGCCCGGAAAGCTTCGGTAATAGCTGCCAGCGCAACGTCGTTGACTGTCACATCAAATTTTCGGCACACGCTTAGGACGGCGGGCAGCCGAACCCGCACCGCGGTGTAGCGCCGCATAGTGCTCAGTGGACCGGTCAACGATGTTTGCCTAGCGGGTTGCAGCAAACCGGTTGCGAGTTCAGCGGCACCGGCGACGGCGCGGGTGGCAACCTGAGTGACAGCGTTGGAGGTTCGCCATACGGTATTGGCCCAGCTGAATGGGGCGCGGTTAAACACCGAGGTTCGGGGTGTGCGCACTGTGCGCAACGTGGTGGTGTCGCCAGGGCCGGAAGTTGTCTGGGCCTGAGCGTCAGCGTTGGGTTTGTCGCATAGTTTGGTCAGGATGTGCGTTCCGCTGATCCCGTCGACCATGCAATGGTGGATTTTCATCACGATCGCCCAGCGATTGCCCTGCAAGCCTTCGATAACCCAGAACTCCCAGAGCGGACGATCTCGATCCAGGCGGCGCTCCACTGCCTGAGCAATAGCGCCAAATAATTCGGCGTCACCGCCGGGCCGTGGGAGCGCTATTCGCCGCACATGGTGAGCGATGTCGAAGTGTGCATCGGTAATCCACTGCGGAGCCTCAATATCGAACGGATACGTTCGCAGCACCTGTGTGCATCGCGGTATCGAGCAAAGCCGTTCTAGCAGAACGGATTTGAGTCGTTCTAAAGACGGCGGAGGGCCTTCGAGGATGGCGACCACACCAATGGCCAGGCTCACGTGTCGATCCGAATCTTCAGCTTTGAGGAATCCAGCGTCGAGCATGGTGAGTTGTGTCATGGCCGCGTCCCCGTCCGGTTCAAGCCCCGGGTAGAAGTATTCGCCGAATACGTGCGCGGCGAAATAGCAGCCGTGTTAAAACGTCTTAAAATTCGCCGGCGGACCGTTGTGAGTATGCGACAAATCGGGGGGGAATAGTCTTCAGGCATGCCACTTAAGCTGTCTGTCGACGAAGTCCTGACCACCACTCGTTCGGTGCGTAAGCGCCTCGATTTTGCTAGGCCGGTGTCGCGTGAGGTGCTCATGGAATGTCTGGAGCTGGCCTTGCAGGCGCCCACTGGTTCCAATGCGCAAGGCTGGCAATGGGTTTTTGTTGAGGATGCCGACAAGCGCAAAGCCATAGCGGACATCTACCTGGCTAACGCTAAGAGCTATCTTGGCTTGCCCTCGCCCCACTACGCCGAGGGCGACAGTCGTGGTGAGCGAATGGAGTTGGTTCGGGATTCTGCGCTGTATCTGGCTGAGCATATGCATGAGGCTCCGGTACTAATGATCCCGTGTTTGCAGGGGCGAGTAGAGCAGGCGCCGCTGGGTTTTAGTGCATCCTTTTGGGCGTCACTCTTTCCCGCAGTCTGGAGTTTCTGTCTGGCGCTGCGCTCTAGAGCGTTGGGGTCCTGCTGGACGACGCTGCATCTGTTGAACGACGGTGACCGGCAGGCCGCCGAGATTCTCGGCATTCCCCATGGCCAGTACAGTCAAGGCGGCCTCTTGCCGATCGCTTACACCAAAGGCACCGATTTTCGTCGAGCTAAGCGGCTGCCCGCCGAGTCGGTGACGCACTGGAACACCTGGTAGTCAGGGGAGTTTCGGTCGGGCTCCTGCATAGTCGTGTTGGCGCCACGCTTCATAGACCGCCACAGCGGCGGCGTTCGACAGGTTCAGTGATCGCCGCCCGGCCAGCATGGGGATGCGGACCTGCGAGGTGATGTG
>JAIENC010000128.1 GCA_019751635.1 Mycobacteriaceae bacterium | reverse complement strand
CATGTGTTAAGCACGCCGCCAGCGTTCGTCCTGAGCCAGGATCAAACTCTCCAAACAAAATCAATTCACGTATTCGTGAAATTAATAATCAGGAGATCCTGACGAAATATCCATGTACCTAAAAACGGGGTATTAGGTCATGGTTAAAAAATAGACAACAACAAATTTATAACCACCAAACACACTATTGAGTTCTCAAACAACACCCGGATTTTTGTTTTCATCCAGTAATTGGCAACCCGGTAACCGTACTCCGTATTTCTAGCTCAGTCAAATCGGGCTATTTTCCCTGGTCAGGAACCGCCATGCGAATCGAGACTGCGCTCGCCAGTCAGAGTACCCGATCAATCTCAGCTCCCAAACTCGCGAGGTTTTCCACGAACAACGGATACCCGCGATCGATGTGGAAGACATCATGGACCTCGGTCTCGCCATCGGCGACCAGCCCAGCCAAGACCAAACCCGCTCCGGCCCGAATGTCGGAGCACCAGACCGGCGCACTCGACAGTTGCCGCAGACCACGCACAACCGCATGGTGACCGTCAGTACGGGCATCCGCGCCCAACCGGATCATCTCTTCGACAAACCGAAATCTGGCTTCGAAAACGTTCTCCGTAATCATCGACGTACCTTCGGCGATCGACGCCAAGGCAATCGCCATCGGCTGCAGATCGGTGGGGAAACCCGGAAAGGGCAGTGTCGCGACATTGACCGCTTTGGGGCGTCCGTACTGAGCCACCCGAAAACTGTCCTCGGTCTGCGTCACCGTGGCACCGGCGTCATGCAACTTGTGCAACACCACCTGCAGATGTCCTGGATCAATACCCGTTACCGAGATATCTCCTTGCGTCATTGCTGCCGCGATACCCCATGTAGCGGCAACAATGCGATCGCCAATCACCCGATGCTGTGTGGGATACAGCTGCGGCACACCGGTGATCGTCACAGTTGGCGAACCCGCGCCTGCGACTTGGGCGCCCATCCCGTTCAACATGTCGCACAAATCGACCACGTCAGGTTCGCGGGCAGCGTTATGAATGATCGTGGTGCCCTCGGCTAACACCGCCGCCATCACAATATTTTCGGTGGCCCCCACCGAAGGAAATTCCAACTGAATCTCGGCCCCACGCAAGCTTTCGGCATGAGCTACCACACAGCCATGCTCGATATTGCAGTCCGCACCGAGCTGCCGCAACCCCGCTTGATGCATATCGAGTGGTCGTGATCCGATGGCATCTCCGCCGGGTAACGCGACTCTGGCACGCTTGCACCGACCCACCAACGGGCCCAGGACACATACCGAGGCGCGAAACTGGCGGACCGCCGCAAAATCGGCGTCGTATTTCAGTTCGTCAGGCGAGGTGATCCGCACCGTGACGGTGTCTAGCTCCACCGTGGCACCTAGCCCGCGCAAGACCTCCGCCATCAACGGAACATCAAGAATATCCGGGCAATTGGTGATAGTCGTAGTGCCTTCCGCCAAAAGCGCGGCGGCCATCAACTTCAATACGCTGTTCTTAGCGCCACCGACGGCGACTTCGCCGGATAACCGGTGCCCTCCGGTCACGACGAAACGCTCTGCCACCCGCGTTAGTGTAAACAGCGTTGGGCCATGTGTCAGGCTGCTAGGTACGGTGTCAGTATGGCGGTACATCTGACCCGCATTTACACCCGTACCGGAGATGACGGAACAAGCGGCTTAAGCGACTTCTCCCGAGTGACAAAAAACGATGCCCGGCTAGTGGCGTACGCGGATTGCGACGAAACCAACGCGGCGATCGGTGTTGCAATCGCACTCGGAAACCCCGAGCAGCACATCGCAACCGTGCTGCGGCAGATCCAGAACGACCTGTTTGATGCGGGCGCGGATTTGTCGACACCGCTGGTCGCCGCACCCGCCCAACCGCAGTTACGGATCACCCAAAACTACATTGACCGACTCGAAGCGTGGTGCGACAGCTTCAATGCCGAACTGCCAGCGCTCAATTCTTTTGTCCTACCGGGCGGGTCAGCATTGTCGGCGTTACTCCATGTCGCCCGTACGGTGGCGCGACGTGCTGAGCGGTCAGCCTGGGCTGCGGTTCACGCGCATCCCGATACCGTCAGTGCACTACCCGCCAGATACCTCAACCGATTGTCGGACCTGCTGTTCATCTTGTCGCGGCAAGCCAATCCCAACGGTGACGTGCTGTGGCGACCAGGCAGTGAGGCTGGCGAACTCACGTAATCCGGCGGCGCGCTCGTGGTGAAGGCCGAGATTCCAGCCACGATTGGAATGCGGTCAGCGCACCCCGATCTAGCGCAATCTCATAGCCGCGCTGAGGATCCTGTGTGGCGTCACGCAGTTCCAGGACAACAATCTCATCGGTCATGATGTCGAATTCATCACCACGCGGCGCGCGGCGTACCACGATCTCGGTACCCCGTCTACTGAGTCGACGATCGGGCCACAAGCGAACACTAGACAACCGGTAGAACGCCGCTTCCCCACCGTGATAACGAATCACACCATGGCGCCAACCGTGGCCGCCAACAGCCGGGATGTCTCGCATGATCGCTGCCGTGCCGCCCTGTCGCAGCTTCCACAGCCGATAGCTCAAGGCCAGCACAGCCGCCAGCAGCACAACGATGAGCACGACCATCAGGGTCATCAACGTGCTCATCGACGGCAGGCCGGCTAGTCGATCACGCCGACAGCGCGCAGTCTGGCGCGACCTCTCGCAGCAATTCGAGGATCCTCGGACTCGGCATCCTGCCGGGCCGAGGACTCATCGATCTCCGACTCAAAGGCAGCAGATTCAGCAAGAATGCTGACTCCCGCCTCAGTTACCGACACGAAGCCGCCGTCCACCGCGATCCGTAGATCAGCTTGGCCTTCCCGCTCAACGCGCACCATCGCATCGTCAACCAACTGGGCCACCATCGGAATGTGCCTAGGCAAAATCCCGATCTCGCCGACAGTGGTGCGGGTAAAGAGAAATGTTCCTTTACCAGACCAAATTTTACGGTCAACGGCGACGATCTCAATATCCAATTCCGCCATGCCACAACACCTTTCGCGACTAGAGCTTGGCGCCGAGGCTGGCGGCCTTCTTCGCCAAGTCGTCAAGCCCGCCGATCAAGAAGAAGGCTTGCTCCGGTACGTGGTCAAACTCGCCCTTGCACAACCGGTCGAACGCGTCGATTGTCTCCTTCAGCGGGACAGTGGATCCCGGTTGGCCAGTGAACTGCTCAGCCGCCATCATGTTCTGCGACAAGAACCGCTCAATACGCCGAGCCCGGTTCACCAGTTGCTTGTCCTCTTCGGAAAGCTCATCAATACCCAGGATGGCAATAATGTCCTGAAGGTCCTTGTAGCGCTGCAGAACTCGGATAACTTCTTGGGCCACCCGGTAGTGCTCATCGCCAACCACACCGGGGTCAAGGATGGTCGAACTCGACGCTAACGGGTCCACTGCCGGGAAGATGCCTTTGGAAAACACCGCACGGGACAACTCGGTGGTGGCATCCAAATGCGCGAATGTGGTAGCTGGCGCCGGGTCGGTGTAGTCATCAGCCGGCACATAGACCGCTTGCATCGAGGTGATCGAACGTCCCCGGGTAGAGGTGATCCGCTCCTGCAACTCACCCATTTCGTCGGCCAAGGTGGGTTGGTAACCCACCGCCGAAGGCATCCGGCCTAGCAGCGTGGAGACCTCCGAACCGGCCTGGGTGAATCGGAAGATATTGTCGATGAACAACAACACATCCTGGCCCGCCTCATCACGGAACCACTCGGCCATGGTCAGCGCGGACAAAGCCACCCGCATACGCGTGCCAGGCGGTTCATCCATCTGACCGAAGACCAAAGCGGTGTCTTTGAGCACATTGGCTTCTTGCAGCTCAACCCAGAGGTCGTTACCTTCACGGGTACGCTCGCCCACGCCAGCGAAGACTGAAGTACCACCGAAGTTGCGAGCAATACGGTTGATCATCTCCTGGATCAACACCGTCTTACCCACTCCGGCACCACCGAACAGTGCGATCTTGCCGCCACGCACATACGGGGTAAGCAAGTCGACCACTTTCAGGCCGGTCTCTAGCATTTCAGTACGGGGCTCAAGATCTTCGAAAGCCGGCGGCTTGCGGTGAATCGACCAGTGGTCGAAGTTCTTTCCATATCCGGGTTCGTCTAGGCAGTCACCTAGCGCGTTGAAGACGTGACCCTTAACCCCTTCACCAACCGGAACCGAGATCGGGTTACCGGTGTCAACCACCTCAACCCCACGCACCAGTCCGTCGGTGGGCTGTAAGGAAATCGTGCGCACCAGATTGTCACCGAGGTGCTGGGCGACCTCTAATGTCAAGGTTTTCGCCAGTGACCCGAACGTCACCTTGGCGTTGAGTGCATTGAATAACGCCGGAACTGCCCCCCGAGGGAACTCAACGTCAACCACCGGACCGGTGATCCGTACCACACGACCGTGAGTATCGGTCTGCGCTGACGTTGCGGCGTGTTCAGCAGTAGCAGTCATAATCTTCTTCTCTTCTTCGCTTCCTCGGTGGGGCTATCTGGGGCTACCGGGCTGATGACTCGGCGAGCGCATTTGCCCCACCGACGATTTCACTAATTTCCTGAGTGATCTGGGCCTGCCGCTCACGATTGGCTTCTAGCGTCAGGGCCTTGATCAAGTCGTCGGCGTTGTCGGTCGCCGACTTCATCGCCCGCTGACGAGACGCCAGCTCCGATGCCGCAGCTTCCAGTAACGCCTCATAAACCCGAGTGGTCAGGTATCGCGGCAGCAGTGACTCGAAAAGCGTTGTAGCGTCCGGCTCGAACGAGTACAACGTGTGCGGACCCACGTCCGGTCCGACATACTCCACCACCATGGGCGCAATGCGGTGCGCCTCGGCGGACTGGGACAGCATCGAGGTGAACTCGGTGCAGACAATATGCAATTCGTCGACGCCCACCCCATTAGTGGAGTCCGCACCGGCGCCATCTGCACCGGCCATAAACGTCTCAACCAATGTTGACGCGATCTCTGCGGCGTTGTCATAGCTAGGCTGCTCGGAGAAACCTGTCCATGACTGGGTGATATCCCAGTTTCGAAATCTGTAGTAGTTCAACGCCTTACGGCCTACTACGTAGAGTTCCGGAGTTTTTCCCTGCTCCCGCAGCAAAGAAAACAGCTCTTCGCTGCGACGCAAAACGTTGGCATTATATGCACCGCATAAACCGCGGTCCGACGACACCACTAAAACGCCAGCCCGTTTGGGTTCGGGACGCTCAACAAGCAGTGGATGATCAAGAGCGGCCTCAGTGGCCAGCATGGTGAGCATTCGGGTGATCTCGGAAGCGTAGGGCCGAGCCGCCTCCAAACGTACCTGGGCTCGACCAATACGCGAAGTCGCAATCAGCTCTTGGGCTTTGGTGATCTTCTTGATCGACCCTGCAGAGCGAATACGCCCACGCAGTTCGCGAAGTGTGGCAGCCATGTCATGTACCTACGCTTGTTACTTCTGGTCTTTCTTCGGTGCCGGCTTATGTACCTGCACCGCTTCCTTACCCAGCTTGCTCTCACCCAGCGGCGGGACATGCTCATCTGGCACTACCGAACCACCACCAGTGGCAGCAAAACCCTTCTTAAAGTGCGTAATCACTTCAGTCAGTTTCGCGGCAGTCTCATCAGTGAGTTTTTGGGACTCGCGGATCTCGGTGAGCAGATGGTTCTCTGCAGAACGAATGTGGTCCAAGAGTTCAGTTTCGAACCGTCGAACGTCTTCGACAGGCACCGAATCGAGGTAACCACCGGTACCCAAGAAGATCGAAACCACTTGCTCCTCAACGGACATCGGGGCATATTGCGGTTGCTTAAGCAGCTCGACCAGCCGGGCGCCACGCTCCAACTGTGCCTTCGAGGTAGCGTCGAGATCAGAAGCAAAGGCGGCGAAAGCTTCCAGTTCACGGTACTGGGACAGATCCAGCCGCAACGAGCCAGCCACCTCTTTCATGGCTTTGATCTGTGCCGCGCCACCAACCCGAGATACCGAAACACCGACGTTGATGGCCGGCCGAACGCCTTGGTTAAACAAGTCGCTCTCCAAGAAACACTGTCCGTCAGTAATGGAGATGACGTTGGTAGGAATATAAGCCGAGATGTCGTTGGCCTTGGTTTCAATGATGGGCAAACCCGTCAGCGAACCACCGCCGAGTTCATCGGAGAGCTTGGCGCAACGCTCCAACAGCCGGGAGTGTAGATAGAACACATCGCCGGGGTAGGCTTCACGGCCCGGCGGGCGCCGCAGCAGCAGCGAGATCGCCCGGTATGCCTCGGCCTGCTTGGTGAGGTCATCAAAGACAATCAGCACATGCTTGCCCTGATACATCCAGTGCTGACCAATCGCCGAACCGGTATACGGCGCAAGCCATTTGAACCCAGCCGAATCCGATGCTGGCGCAGCGACAATGGTGGTGTAGTCCATCGCGCCACCCTCTTCTAAGGCGCGGCGCACAGCAGCAATCGTGGTGCCCTTCTGGCCGATGGCCACATATACACACCG
>JAIENC010000191.1 GCA_019751635.1 Mycobacteriaceae bacterium | reverse complement strand
TGTGGTTCCCCCGAAATCGTGGAGGGTTTCTTATGCCGCATCCGGCTCTGGTTTGGTTTCCCTGATCTCGTAGTTCACGGGCGATAACCCACCGGCTGAACTGTGTCGGCGTTGGTGATTATAGAAGGTGTAACACCAATCGATCACGACTGATCGGGCATGTACAATATCACGAAACTCATTGCAAAACAACACTTCCCATTCAAGCGAAGAGAAGAAAGACTCCGCAGCGGCATTATCGAAACATGACCCCACCCGGCCCATCGACTGCCGGATACCCAACTTGGCGCACAACGCGGTGAACCTGGAGGCCGTATAGGTAGCACCTCGGTCCATGTGGAATACGACCCCATCGATGATGGTGGGCCCACCGCGAGCCGCTACGGCCATCTGGATAGCCGCACACGCTAGCGCGGCATCTGGATGGACACTGGTAGCTGCCCCCAGTAGTCGGCGGCTGAACAGGTCAATCACGGTTGCCAAATAGAGCTTGCCGGTCGCAGTCGGAATCTCGGTCATATCGCCGACCCATCTAGTGTTCGGTGCAGCGGCGGTGAAATCCCTTTTGATCAGGTCAGCAAACTTCGCCGCAGTACGATCCTGACGCGTAAGACCCTGGCGGCGCCGGATCTTGCGCGCCATCAACCCTTGACGGTGCATCGAGTCGGCCACCGTCTTCTCCGAGACCACCCACCCCTCATCACGCAGGTCAGAGACCAGCCGAGGGGAACCATGCAGACCACGAGCCCCATCGAATCCCGCCGCGACCGCATCGTCGACCGCGGCACGGCGTAGACCAGCAGCGGTGTGCGGGCCCGCCATGCTAGCGCGGGCGATCCACTTGTAAAACCATGACTCGCCGACCCCCAAAAGGACGCAGCAAACCGAATGCGGCACAAGGTATTTGGCCCTCTGGTCGGCAATCAAACGTGCCACACTCACTTCGTCGCCTCCTTCACCCACAGGACCACTGATCGCTTGAGGACATCACGCTCCATCCGCAGCTCAGCGTTCTCCGCCCGCAACCGCTTGAGCTCAGCCAGATCGTCACGGGTCAACTCCCCACGACCCTCCCGAGCTTCACGCTCCCGGGCCACCCAGTTACCCAGCGTGCCCTCATGGATCCCCATATCCCGCGCCACCGCGGCGATTGACTTACCTGTCTCATACACGATCCGCACAGCCCCATCCTGGAACTCCCGGTCGTATCGCTTCCGTTTCCCTGACATCGCTACTCCTTATAGCTGATGCCTCCACGGACTCGGGGGAAGGCCAGTTGGCGCAGCTCCTCTTTGGCGATGTAGGCGGCCAGGATCTGGCTGGTCGGGTCATGGTCGATCAAGGAATTCCACATTGCCGCGAATGCTTTGTACGGCAATCGTTCTCGCGCAGTGAGCAGCCGGCGCCGGTTGGCCCACTCGGGGTCGTGTCTGCGACCGCGGCGGCCATGGGCGTCGAAGGTGACACGGCGACGCACCGCGGTCAGGGCGTCGTTGGCGAGCTTGACCAGATGGAAGTGGTCGACGACCACCACGGCGTTGGGAAGCAGCTCGCTGGTGACCGCGGCGGCATAGGCTGCCGACGGGTCGATCACCACGTGAGTGACCGCGGCCCGGAAGGCCTCACTCTGCTCGCCCAGCCATTGACGGGCCGCCGCGCCGGTCCGCCCTTCGATCTGTCCGAGAAGGCCCTGATCACCGGCCAGGTCGACGAAGCCGGTGTCCCAGGGGTCGGTGCGCACCCAGCGACCGCTGACCTGCTCGCGGGTCCAGCGCGGCTTGCCGCGGCGGGTCTCGTCGATGCCCAGCACGGTCACCGGCGCCGGGTCGCCCAGGACGGCCTCAGCGTGGGCCACGAACGCGGCGTGCGCGGTGGGCCAGGACACCCCCGCATCGTCGGCGACTTCGACCACCGAGCGAGCCGCTTCCCCGACGCACCGGCCGATCTGGGTACGCAGCCGTGTCGTGGTGCGCCGCCGCGCCGGCACCTGGGGCAGCGCTTCAGTGAAGCTCGCCCGCGTGCAGGTCTCGTTGCGGCAGCGGTAGCGGGTCTTGTTCCACCGCAAGACGATTGGATCATCCCCGTAGCGGACATCGCGCGGGGTGGTGACCGTGTAGCCCTTGACCGAGGTTGAGGAAATCCCGCAGTCCGGACAGCGCGAGGCGTTCGGATCGGTGGTGATCACCTCGACCACCCGGGTGCGATCGGCCCGACGGGCCACCGCCCGGACCCCGAGTCCTTCCAGCCCCAACAACAACGCCGTAGGCTCGACCATGCCCCTGGCTCTCCTTCGAATTCTGAATGCTTCGCAACATCCAGATTCCCGAAAGCCAGGGGCGCCTCACGTCAACGACACGCCGACACCCTGACCAGGCACTGCCCGCTTAAGTTTGAAGAGCCGTTAAGGCCGCACTCACCGAAAAACATCCGTAGTGGACTACGTACTTTTAGACCAGTTGCGTTGCCGATAGTTAGCAGCTACGTACAGCACATCTCCGCTGTGCGCAGAGATCATCGGCCCGTCACATCACTACTGACAACACCAGCCGAATCACCGTACGCGCGCTCCGCAAGTTCGACTCGTCCCGACAGTGTGCGCATCACCAACTGGTGCTAGTCGTAGAGCCCGTACTGCAACCTGCAGCACTTATTTCTGCATCAAATGAGAGCGGAGTTCAGGCACGGCGAAGTCTGCGACCTTCGCGACACACTGAACCGCACTTCAATCAGGACAGCAATGCCTATTGTTTGCCGATGCTTGCTACCGCAAGCCCATTACAGCGGCCCACCAGCAGCAATAGCTGTTAACGCGGCAAACTGCTCCCCGTCCAACGACGCCCCACCAACCAGAGCGCCATCGATATCGTCACAGGCGATGATATCGCCAATGTTCTTGGCATTGACCGAACCGCCGTAGAGCACTCGAACAGATCCCGCCACTTGGGGTGTGGCCACCTTAGCCAGCTCACGACGAATCGCCGCGCAAACCTCTTGAGCGTCAGCAGCACTAGCCACCCGCCCTGTGCCAATCGCCCAAACCGGCTCGTAAGCAATAACGACGGCACCAATTTGCTTTGCTGACAAACCCGCCAACGAGCCCCGTAACTGTTCGACATTGTGATTTACGTGGTTACCGGCTTCTCGGACATCGAGATGCTCACCGATACACACGATCGGGGTGAGGCCATGTTTGAGCGCAGCAGCAGACTTGGCGGCCACCCGTGCATCGTCCTCACCGTGATAGGTACGTCGCTCGGAATGACCAACAACAACGTAGCTGCAGCCCAACTTGGCTAAGAAAGCCCCGCTAATGTCGCCGGTGTAGGCACCCGAATCATGTTGCGAAAGATCCTGACCGCCATAAGTTAGCCGCAGCTTGTCGCCGTCGACCAAGGTCTGCACGCTGCGTAAATCAGTGAACGGCGGTAGCACCGTCACATCTACCTTGTCGTAGTACTTGTCCGGCAACGCAAAGGCGATTTTTTGTACCAACGCAATGGCCTCGAAGTGATTGAGGTGCATCTTCCAGTTGCCAGCGATCAGTGGCTTGCGACTCATCTTCGATCCTTCGCGTCAGGTTGTACCAACTACGTTGAGGTCAGCACGTGCAGACCGGGCAGCGCCTTGCCTTCAAGATATTCCAGCGACGCGCCGCCGCCTGTGGAGATATGCGAGACGCTTCCCGCCGGGAAGTCCAGCGCACGCATCGCGGCCGCCGAATCACCACCACCGACGACGCTGAATGCGCCTCTGCTGGTTGCTGCGATAATTGCTTGGGCGACACCTTTAGTGCCAGCCGCAAATGCCGGGAATTCGAAAACTCCCATCGGACCATTCCAAAAGATCGTTTTTGCATTAGCAAGCAACGTCGCGAACCGCTTAACCGATCCTGGCCCGATATCTAGCCCCATCTTGCCGTCCGGAATCTTGTCCGCAGCGACAATTTCTGGCGGCGAATCTGCTGCGAATTTCTCCGCCACGACGATGTCTACCGGTAGCCGAAGCACGTCGTGGTAGGTCTCTAACAACTGTTGACAGGTTTCGATCATGTCTGTCTCCAGCAGCGAGTTTCCTACCGAAAAGCCCCGCGCAGCAAGGAAAGTGAAGCACATACCGCCACCGATGAGGATGCTATCGGCCTTCGTCGCCAACGACTCGATGACACCGAGTTTGTCCGACACCTTCGATCCGCCGAGCACTACAGCGTAAGGCCGCTGGGTCGAACTCGTTAGCCTCTGCAACACCTGCACCTCAGCCGCAACAAGCGTGCCGGCATAGTGCGGTATCAACGTAGCCACATCGTAGACAGAAGCTTGCTTGCGGTGCACTACGCCAAACCCGTCGGAGACGAAAGCGCCTGTGATTCCAACTAATTGGACCAGTTGCTGAGCCAGTTCACGTCGTTCATTGTCATTCTTACTGGTCTCACGGGGATCAAAACGAATATTCTCCAGCAGCAAGACGTCGCCGTTGGTCAACGCCGCAGCGCGGCAGACTGCGTCGTCACCGACCACGTCGGCAGCCAACTGGACCGGCCGACCAAGTTGCTCGCCGAGTGCCGCAGCCACCGGCGCTAACGAAAGCTTTGGGTCTGGGCCATTTTTCGGACGGCCGAGATGCGCTGTGACAATCACCTTGGCACCGGCTTCTGAAAGCGCCTGCACAGTCGGTACCGACGCAGTGATACGACCTGCATCCGTGATGGCTCCATTGCCGTCAAGCGGGACGTTCAGGTCGGAGCGCACTAACACGCCCCGACCGCAAACGCCTTCCGCTAGAAGCTCTTTCAGAGTCCGAATAGTCACGATTAGAGCGACTTGCCGACCAGGGCGACCAGATCAACCAAGCGGTTGGAGTACCCCCACTCGTTGTCATACCAAGACACCACCTTGGCCTGGTTGCCGATCACTTTGGTCAGGCCAGCATCGAAGAGTGAACTGTGCGGGTCGGTGACAATGTCGCTGGACACTATCGGTGCGTCGTAGTACTTGAGGATGCCCTTGAGCTTGCCCTGGGCAGCAGCCTGGTAAGCGGCGTTGATCTCCTCGACGTTTGCCGGGGTAGATAACTCGACGGTCAGATCTGTGACCGAGCCGGTGGGAATGGGTACGCGTAATGCGTAACCATCAAGTTTGCCCTTCAGCTCAGGCATCACTAAGCCAATAGCCTTAGCCGCCCCGGTCGAGGTCGGGACGATGTTCAGAGCGGCGGCGCGGGCACGACGCAAATCGGGGTGCGGACCGTCCTGGAGGTTCTGATCTTGGGTATAGGCGTGGATGGTGGTCATCAGGCCTTTGACGATGCCGAACTTGTCGTTGAGCACTTTAGCTAGCGGAGCTAGACAGTTCGTCGTGCAAGATGCATTAGAAATAATGTTCTGGCTGCCGTCGTATTTGTCGTCATTGACCCCCAAAACGACGGTGATGTCCGGGTCAGTTGCGGGCGCAGAGATGATGACCTTCTTCGCGCCGGCCTCTAGATGGCCCTTGGCCTTGGCCGCGTTGGTGAATAGACCAGTAGATTCGACGACGACATCGACGCCGAGGTCACGCCACGGTAACGCCGCAGGACCCTCTCGAACCTCCAACGCCTTAAACTTGGCCGTTCCGACGACGATGGTGTCCTCGCCTTCCAGACTGACATCATGGGGTAAGCGACCCAAGATCGAGTCAAACTTCAGCAGATGCGCCAACGTCGCGTTATCCGTGATGTCGTTGACCGCGACTATCTCGAGATCGGCGCCACCCTGCTCTTGCTGCGCTAGCAGCGCTCGATAAAAGTTGCGCCCAATACGGCCGAAGCCATTGATCCCCACTCTGACAGTCACGTGTCTGCTCCTTAGTCGTCTTTCCTCGCCGTTGATGAACGGCCCGCCCTAGCCTAGATGAGTTAATCCCCGGCAGTAGCGAGCCCGCACGGGTTTGTATTCGTTAGAGGACTGCCGATGCCCCCGCTCGGGCGGTTACCGGAACGACTCGCCTTTGCATCGTTTCCATAAACCCCGCAATTGTCGCACCGTCAATAGCCAGAACA
The DNA here is from genome assembly GCA_019751635.1 of Mycobacteriaceae bacterium. Lineage (GTDB taxonomy): Bacteria > Actinomycetota > Actinomycetes > Mycobacteriales > Mycobacteriaceae > Mycobacterium. The sequence goes on along the minus strand of JAIENC010000191.1, from coordinate 475 downwards.
CGGCGATAGATTCGGCCCCGACATTCCCTTCCGAGGAGCTGTGGAAAACCTATGGCGCGCAGCATGAATCGCTTAACGGCCGGCGTCCTTCTGACGTCGGGCTTATTCTGCGCTCTCCCGGCGCTAACCTCAGCACCGGAGAGCAAACCACTACGACTTACCAGCGCCGGCGTGCCATGCGGGAACATCATCCAGCAAATCGCCGCTTTGCCGCCCGCGATCGGGGGCCCGCTGCAAGACGCTGCTGCTGCGCTTACGACACTCGGTACTCCTTCTGCCCCGCTAGTTCCAGAAGCCCTTCCCGCCGGCGGCGTGGGATCACCGATCCCACCCGAGTTCCCGTTCGGCGGGGTGGGAACGGCACTGATCCCACCCGCGCTTGCCGGCGGCAGCGGTGCACCAGCACCAGCCGCCGGCATCGGAGGCGCACCAGCACCAGCAGCCGGCATCGGAGGCCTACCAGCACCAGCAGCCG
>JAIENC010000106.1 GCA_019751635.1 Mycobacteriaceae bacterium | reverse complement strand
ATGTGGTGATGACTCAGCTTCACGCCGGCGGAAAATTCGACTCCGATGCATACGCGATCTCCGGTGGTCTGCACGGGGTTGGGGTCTCGGTGGTTAATGCGCTATCTACCCGGCTTGAAGTAGAGATTTCTCGGGACGGCTACGAGTGGTCACAGTTCTATGACCGCTCGGTGCCCGGCAATCTTAAGCAAGGTGAGAAAACCAAAAAAACTGGTTCAACAATCCGATTCTGGGCCGACCCCAACATTTTTGAAACCACCGAGTACAACTTTGAAACGGTTGCACGTCGGCTCCAGGAGATGGCTTTCCTCAACAAAGGATTGACCATCAACCTGTCTGACCAGCGAGTAACTCCAGAAGAAGTGGTCGATGAAGTTGTCAGCAATGTTGCTGAGGCTCCTAAATCTGCCGAAGAACAGAAAACGGAATCCGCTGCACCACAAAAAATTAAGCGCCGTATCTTTCACTACCCTGGCGGGTTAGTTGACTTCGTTAAACACATCAACCGCACCAAGAGTCCGATTCACACCACCATCGTAGATTTCTCTGGCAAGGCACCCGGGCATGAAGTCGAGATCGCTATGCAGTGGAACGCGGGTTACTCGGAGTCTGTGCACACCTTTGCTAACACTATTAACACCCATGAGGGTGGTACTCATGAAGAAGGTTTCCGCAGCGCACTGACTTCGGTGGTCAACAAGTATGCAAAAGATCGAAAGCTGTTGAAAGACAAGGACCCTAACCTAACCGGTGATGATATCCGCGAAGGTTTAGCTGCGGTGATTTCGGTCAAAGTTAGTGAGCCGCAGTTCGAGGGGCAGACGAAAACCAAGCTCGGTAACACCGAAGTCAAATCGTTTGTTCAGAAAGTGTGCAACGAACAGCTCACGCACTGGTTCGAAGCTAACCCAGCTGATTCGAAAGTTGTTGTTACAAAAGCTGTTTCTTCTGCTCAAGCCAGAATAGCCGCCCGTAAAGCGCGAGAGTTAGTGCGCCGCAAGAGCGCAACGGATTTAGGTGGGTTGCCGGGCAAGCTTGCTGACTGTCGTTCTACGGATCCCCGCAAGTCGGAACTCTATGTGGTGGAAGGTGATTCCGCTGGAGGTTCGGCGAAAAGCGGACGCGATTCCATGTTCCAGGCGATCCTGCCGTTGCGTGGAAAAATCATTAACGTCGAGAAGGCTCGTATCGACCGGGTGCTGAAAAACACTGAAGTACAGTCAATTATCACCGCATTAGGTACCGGGATCCACGACGAGTTCGATATCAGCAAGCTGCGCTACCACAAGATTGTGTTGATGGCCGACGCTGATGTTGATGGCCAACACATTTCGACGTTGTTGTTAACGCTTTTGTTCAGGTTCATGCGCCCGCTTATCGAGAATGGGCATGTTTTTCTTGCCCAGCCGCCGTTGTACAAACTGAAATGGCAACGCATAGAACCAGAATTTGCGTACTCGGATCGGGAGCGTGACGGACTGCTCGAAGCAGGGCTGAAGTCTGGCAAGAAGATCAACAAAGACGACGGTATCCAGCGTTACAAGGGTCTCGGCGAAATGGACGCCAAAGAACTATGGGAGACCACGATGGATCCTTCGGTGCGGGTTTTACGTCAAGTCACCCTCGACGACGCGGCTTCTGCCGATGAACTGTTCTCCATCCTGATGGGCGAAGACGTCGATGCCCGCAGAAGCTTTATCACCCGAAACGCCAAAGACGTTCGCTTTCTGGATGTCTGAACGGTTGGCGGGACATTCACCGATAGCTGTTGATCGATAACGAGGACTACATGACTGACACCACTTTGCCTCCGGGCGAGGGTTCTATTGACCGGATTGAGCCGGTTGATATCCAACAGGAGATGCAGCGCAGCTACATCGATTACGCGATGAGCGTCATCGTCGGGCGTGCGCTGCCCGAAGTTCGCGATGGCCTTAAGCCAGTACATCGTCGGGTGCTGTACGCCATGTTTGACTCCGGTTTCCGGCCGGACCGCAGTCATGCTAAATCGGCGCGGTCGGTAGCCGAGACCATGGGTAACTACCACCCGCACGGTGACGCATCGATCTACGACACCTTGGTGCGGATGGCGCAACCATGGTCGTTGCGCTACCCGCTGGTAGATGGCCAAGGCAACTTCGGTTCCCCTGGCAACGATCCCCCAGCCGCGATGCGATACACCGAAGCTCGACTGACTCCACTCGCTATGGAGATGCTGCGCGAAATCGACGAGGAGACAGTCGATTTCGTTCCTAACTATGACGGTCGGGTGCAGGAACCGACGGTGCTACCGAGCCGGTTTCCCAACCTGCTGGCCAACGGCTCGGGCGGTATCGCGGTCGGCATGGCGACCAATATGCCGCCACACAATCTTCGTGAACTCGCGGAGGCTGTGTTTTGGTGTTTAGAAAATTTTGATGCTGACGAAGAGGCAACTCTTAACGCCGTCATCGAGCGAGTTAAAGGCCCCGATTTTCCCACTTCCGGACTTATTGTTGGTTCGCAAGGTATTACTGACACCTATAAGACCGGTCGGGGTTCAATCCGGATGCGCGGTGTGGTGGCCGTTGAGGAAGACTCTCGTGGGCGAACCTCGCTGGTGATCACCGAGTTGCCTTATCAGGTCAACCATGACAACTTCATCACCTCCATCGCTGAGCAGGTGCGTGACGGTCGATTGACCGGTATCGCCAATGTCGAAGACCAAAGCAGTGACCGGGTGGGGCTGCGAATTGTCGTCGAGATTAAACGTGACGCAATAGCCAAAGTAGTGCTTAACAATCTGTATAAGCACACCCAGCTACAGACCAGCTTTGGCGCCAATATGTTGGCAATCGTTGACGGTGTCCCACGAACGCTGCGACTCGATCAGCTTATTCGGTATTACGTCAGCCATCAGCTCGATGTTATTGTCCGGCGCACTACCTACCGGTTACGCAAAGCCAATGAGCGGGCGCATATTCTGCGTGGTCTGGTCAAGGCACTAGATGCCTTAGACGAAGTCATTGCCCTGATTAGAGCTTCACAGACGGTAGATATTGCCCGGGCTGGTCTGATTGAGCTGCTTGATATTGATGAGATCCAGGCTCAAGCAATCCTGGATATGCAGCTGCGGAGATTGGCAGCACTTGAGCGGCAGCGAATCGTCGACGATCTGGCCAAAATTGAGGCCGAGATTGCTGATTTAGAAGACATTCTGGCCAAGCCGGAACGCCAACGCCGGATCGTGCGGGATGAATTAGCCGAGATTGTTGAGAAGTATGGTGATGAGCGCCGCACTCGGATTATTGCCGCCGACGGTGACGTCAACGACGAAGATCTGATCGCTCGCGAAGACGTCGTGGTGACGATCACCGAGACGGGATACGCCAAACGCACCAAGACCGACCTGTACCGCAGCCAGAAGCGCGGGGGCAAGGGAGTGCAAGGAGCGGGTCTTAAACAAGACGATATTGTCGCCCATTTTTTTGTGTGCTCAACACATGATTGGATTCTGTTTTTCACCACCCAAGGCAGGGTCTACCGGGCTAAAGCGTACGAACTTCCGGAAGCTTCGCGTACCGCCCGGGGACAGCACGTGGCTAACTTGTTGGCATTTCAGCCAGAAGAGCGTATTGCTCAGGTGATTCAGATCCGCAGCTACGAAGATGCCCCGTATTTGGTGCTGGCCACTCGTAACGGGCTAGTGAAGAAATCAAAACTAACTGACTTCGATTCCAACCGTTCAGGTGGAATCGTGGCGGTTAATTTGCGTGATGGCGACGAACTGGTTGGTGCCGTGCTGTGCTCGGCGGATGCCGATCTACTGCTGGTTTCGGCTAACGGCCAATCGATCAGATTCTCGGCTACCGATGAAGCGTTACGCCCTATGGGCCGGGCAACGTCTGGCGTTCAGGGGATGCGGTTTAACGCCGATGATCAGTTGCTATCGCTGAATGTGGTCAGGGAAGGTACCTATCTTCTCGTGGCAACGTCGGGTGGCTACGCCAAACGCACGGCGATGGAGGAGTACCCGGTGCAAGGCCGCGGTGGTAAGGGTGTGTTAACCGTGCAATATGACCGCCGCCGAGGCAGCTTAGTCGGTGCGCTGGTTGTGGATGACGACAGCGAGCTATACGCGATCACTTCCGGTGGTGGAGTGATTCGGACCACAGCGCGCCAGGTTCGTAAAGCGAGCCGGCAGACCAAAGGGGTTCGGCTGATGAATCTAGGTGAGGGCGACACTCTATTAGCCATCGCGCGCAATGCCGAGGAGGCCGAAGAACCGGCCGATAGCGATGCGTGTGAAGGCAACTAGCCAGCAACTAGCCAGCAACTAGACTCAGCAAGACCGCAGACAACGAAACAGCCACTTCTGGCTGATCATGTGAGGAGCCGTGGTGACTTCACCCAACGAGCCAGGGTATCCAGCAACGGGTGAAAATGTGCAGGGGAATGGTTTCACTGATGCGGGTGGTGTACACCGAGCATCGCCCGGGCAAGCAGACGGCATCCCCGTTGCCGGTGATACCGCATCGCATCAGCGCCCGCCCGCAGGATGGACGCCGCCTCCCCCGGCTCGACCTGCGTCAGACTCGCGGTTGCCGACGCAGCCAGCGGGGATTGATTCTCGGCTCAGTCGTTTCGTCTCAGGTTCGGCTACCACCAATAGCCCGACTGCGCAGATTAAAGCTCCAGGGTCAGGAGGCGAAAGCGATCTAAGTGCACTGCGTGCCGAGGGGATAAAGCCTGAGGCGTACGCCAGTGAGCTGCCTGATCTATCCGGGCCGATGCCGCGGTCGCCGCAGCGCAAAGCCTCACTGGAGCGCGGATCGGAAGGGTTAGCGCCAACCAATCAGCGGGTGTCCAGCCTGTCGGACAGCCCGATCCAGGTGTCTCGACGTTCTCGAGGTCCGGTTCGGGCGAGCATGCAGATCCGCCGAATCGATCCCTGGAGCCTGGGCAAGGTATCTCTGTTGCTTTCGGTGGCTTTGTTTTTCGTCTGGATGATCGCGGTGGCGTTGCTCTATCTGGTCCTTGGCGGCATGGGAGTATGGAGCAAGCTCAACAGCAATGTTGGTGACTTGCTGAACAACACCAGCGGCAGCGCTGAACTTGTCTCCAGCGGTACGATTTTCGGTGGGGCGTTCTTGATCGGCTTGGTGAATATCGTGTTGTTTACCGCGATGGCGACGATCGGTGCCTTCATCTACAACCTGACGACCGACCTTCTTGGTGGTGTGGTGGTGATGTTGGCGGACCGCGACTAGTGCGGCAGCAGCTGTGTTTGAGACTAGGCCACTTATTGCGGTAGTCTCGTCGCTCGGCCGTACATCACTGTACGGGCCTATAGCTCAGGCGGTTAGAGCGCTTCGCTGATAACGAAGAGGTCGGAGGTTCGAGTCCTCCTAGGCCCACAAACTATATGCTTTGCGGTACCCACTTAGGAGTCTGTGAACTCGGTCGGATAAGGGGCCTTAGCTCAGTTGGTAGAGCGCTGCCTTTGCAAGGCAGAAGTCAGGGGTTCGAATCCCCTAGGCTCCACGCTTTCTTGGCGGTGCAACGCCACCCAACGTAGCTGCACAGGTGTCTAATGGCAGACTGTGCTGCTGTGACAACCAGTTCAATTCAGACCGCTACCGCTACGTTGCACACCAACCGTGGTGACATCAAAATCGCCCTGTTTGGTAACCATGCGCCGAAAACCGTTGCGAACTTCGTCGGCTTAGCGCAAGGCACCAAGGAGTATTCGAGCGAAAACGCCTCTGGCGGTAGCTCAGGACCGTTCTACGACGGCGTGGTTTTCCACCGGGTCATTCAAGGCTTCATGATTCAAGGTGGCGATCCAACCGGCACAGGCCGTGGCGGCCCGGGTTATAAGTTCGCCGACGAATTTCATCCAGAGCTGCAATTCGATGCTCCTTATTTGTTGGCGATGGCTAACGCCGGCCCCGGAACCAACGGCTCACAGTTCTTCATTACCGTTGACCAAACGCCTCATCTGAATCGTCGCCACACCATCTTCGGTCAAGTGATCGACAGTGAATCGAAGAAGGTAGTCGATGCCATAGCAACGACCGCTACCGATGCTCATGATCGGCCCACCGACCCAGTGGTTATCGAATCCATCACCATCTCCTAAGCAGGCCTCGGGGCGATGACGCCGAGCGTGTAGCTAGTTGCGAAAACACGGCATTTTTTCGCAACTAGCTACACGCTCGGCGTTAAAATTTGTAGCCCGCTGCGATGAGTGCGTCCAGCACGTTTAACGGGTCGGTGCCTAGGTCCCAGCGTGAAAAAACCAACAACTGGTCATCGCTGGTTTCGATCTCCAGCAGCCGGACTCTACGTCTTATCCGGCGAAACTCTGTGATGCGGATAATTTTGATATTCACCTGTAGTAAAGACTGCGTGGTGAACCAACCGCGGACAATGAGACTGTTCTCAGCTATCGCCAGCTTCGGTCGAGCATGCCATGAGCCGCCGGCGAAGATGACCAAACCCACTGCGGCAATTCCGGTAAAAATC
>JAIENC010000107.1 GCA_019751635.1 Mycobacteriaceae bacterium | reverse complement strand
TACCTCCACCGCGTGCGCTATCGTTTGCTGCCCTATGTCTGGTAAGCCCTCTAGGATGGGCCGAAAATCCAATCCCGCTCTCGACCGGCCATGGCGGCGCCCCGGAGCTCTCCGCTATGCACTAAACCGGATTCACGAGATCATCAAACCACCGGTCACTGTCACCGAACCACCCACCGACCTCATTGTCGAACGCGACGTTGAGGTAGCCGTCCGCGACGGAACAACCTTGCGGGTCAACGTTTTTCGATCAGCGAATACTACGCCAGCCGGCATCGGACGCCCGGTGATACTGAGCATCCATCCCTACGGCAAAGATGCCCTGCCGAGCCGGCGGGGTAAGCGATGGATTTATTCGCTGCAGTACCGCATGATTCGTCAGCCTCAACCGGTGCGGTTCTCCGCGTTGGCCGGCTGGGAAGCTCCGGATCCAGCTTGGTGGGTCGCGCGTGGTTTCACCGTGATCAACGCCGATCTGCGGGGCTGCGGGCACTCCGACGGCACCGGGAAGTTGTTCTCCCAGCAGGAAAGCGAAGACACCTACGACGTGGTGCAGTGGGCAGCGGGTCAGCCATGGAGCGACGGCAGAGTCGTCATGCTTGGTGTGTCGTATCTAGCTATCAGCCAGTACGGTGTTGCCGCCCAAGCCCCGCCGGCACTGCGGGCCATCTGCCCGTGGGAGGGCTTCACTGACATATACCGAGATCTCATTTATCCGGGTGGGGTCCGGGAGAAGGGCTTCACCCAGCTGTGGACCCGGATGCTGCGACGCAACACCCGGCTGGCATATGACATCGTGCATATGCAACAGGCACATACCTTACGCGACGATTTTTGGCGGTCGCTGGTCCCCGATCTCTCCGCAATCCGAGTGCCCATGCTGGTCTGCGGCAGTTTCTCAGATAACAATCTGCACAGCCGCGGGTCCATTCGGGCGTTCAACCACAGCAACTCTGGTCACGCCCGGCTCTACACCCACCGCGGCGGAAAATGGTCGACGTTCTACAGTGAACCGGCGCTGGCCGAGCAACTCGCGTTCATTCGCGCCGCACTGGACGACAACGCCACTAACCTTAACCGCCGTAGCATCCGCTTAGAGGTACGCGAAGACCGCGATACTGTCGTCGCGGTGCGCGAAGAGCACCAGTGGCCGCTCGCACGGACTCGATGGCAACCCCGCTATCTCGCCGGGCCTGGCCGGTTAGCACCAGAACGCCCCCAAACGGCCGGACAGATCACCTTCCCAACGCGTTCACGGGCCGCCGTATTCAGCTGGACAGTTCCCGAAGACCTCGAGCTGACCGGCCCCATGGCGGCCCGACTCTGGCTGCAAGTGCACGGCCACGATGACGCGAATCTCTTTGTGGGCGTTGAAAAATGGCGCAACGGACGATTCGTCCCGTTCGAAGGTTCTTATGGCTACGGCCGGGATCGAGTGAGCACCGGGTGGCAGCGGATCGCACTGCGAGAACTCGATCCCGTGTTGTCACACCCCTGGGAGCCAGTACCACAATGCACTACACCGGCACCCCTTCACGCCGGCGAGATAGTGCCGGTCGATGTCGCAATGGGGCCATCTGCGACGTTGTTTCGCGCTCACGAACAGCTTCGGCTCGTCGTAGCCGGACGGTGGCTATCGCCGCGTAACCCGCTCACTGGCCAGTTCCCCGCGGCTTACCAGCGGGGGCCCCGGGCCAGCATCACCTTGCACTGGGGTCCGCAGTTCGACGCACACCTGCTGATCCCCGAGGTCGTAGCGGAACAGCGGTGAACGTCAGACCCACACCCCCTTGCCCACTGCGACCACCCCACCCGCACTAATCGAGAAGCGTTCTCGATCCTTATTTACCTCTACTCCGACCATCTCGCCGGGTCCGACGACGACGTTTTTGTCCAGAATCGCGCGACGCACCACCGCACCACGGCCAACCCTGGTGCCCGGCATGATGACGCTGCCTTCCACGATTGCGCCGTCGTCGATCACCACGTTGGAGGACAACACCGAGTTGCGTACCGATGATCCCGAGATGATGCTGCCGGAACCCACCACTGATTCCTGCGCAGAGCCACCGTTGACAAATTTGGCTGGGGCCAGATTTTCCATCGCGCCGCGGATCGGCCAGCGCTTGTTGTACAGATTAAATATCGGATGCACGGAAACCAGGTCCATGTGAGCGTCATAGAACGCATCCAATGTACCCACGTCACGCCAGTAGCCACGGTCACGTTCGGTGGCGCCGGGCACCTCATTGTCAGCGAAGTCATAGACCGCTGCCAGCCCGTCAGATACCAATCGCGGGATGATGTCGCCGCCCATGTCATGGTCTGAGCGGTCGTCTTCGGCGTCGGCGCGGATCGCATCAATCAGTACTTTGGTGGTGAACACGTAGTTGCCTAAAGAGACAAAGGTGACTGAGGGATCGTTAGGGGTTCCGGGTGGGTCGATCGGCTTCTCGACGAAGCTACGGATATAGCCAGCGTCGTCCGCGTCGATGCAACCGAACGCCGAGGCCTCAGCTCGTGGGATCCGAATGCCCGCCACCGTGGCACCGGCGCCACGGTCAATGTGAAACTGGACCATTTGCTCAGGATCCATCCGGTAGACGTGGTCGGCCCCGAAAATCACCAGGTAGTCGGGGTCTTCGTCGTAAATCAGGTTGAGCGATTGATAAATGGCGTCCGCGGAACCGGTGTACCACCGCGGGCCGAGCCGTTGCTGCGCCGGTACTGGGGTGATGTATTCACCGGCCAAACCCGACAACCGCCAGTTCTGCGAGATATGGCGGTCCAGGGAATGCGACTTGTATTGGGTCAGAACGCAGATCCTGAGATATCCGGCGTTGACGAGATTGGACAGCACAAAGTCAATCAACCGGTAGGCGCCCCCAAACGGGACCGCCGGCTTGGCCCGGTCTGACGTCAATGGATGCAGCCGTTTGCCCTCCCCGCCAGCCAGGACGATACCCAGCACGTGTGGCGCTTCCCTCATAGCTGTCAAACTTATCGGCCAACATGCACACCTGCCAGAGTTTCGAGTAGTTATCGCTGTTCAGCCAGCCGCTTCCGGCTCGCGATGAGCGTGGGCTAGGCGGCGCTCACCAAGACGACGAAGCCCGGCACGGCAAATCACCGCCATCAGTTACGGTGCCGGTATGCGGGTGGCGATGATGACTCGGGAGTACCCACCAGAGGTCTACGGCGGAGCTGGGGTACATGTCACCGAACTAGTCGCCCGGCTACGCGGGCTCTGTGAAATTGACGTGCACTGCATGGGCAGTCCGCGGGCCGGCGTTTTTGTCCATCAACCCGACTCCCGGCTGCATGCCGCTAACCCCGCGTTAGCAACGTTCTCCGCTGACCTGCTGATGGCCGACCGGGCGGCCACGGCGGATGTCGTACATTCCCACACCTGGTACACCGGCCTGGCCGGGCATCTGGCTGGGCAACTCTATGACATCCCGCATGTCGTGACTGCCCATTCACTCGAACCGCTGCGGCCGTGGAAGGCCGAGCAACTCGGCGGCGGCTATCGAGTGTCTTCGTGGGTGGAACGCACCGCATTAACGGCCGCAGATGCCATTATCGCCGTCAGCTCAGGCATGCGCGATGACATGCTGCGGGTCTATCCCGAACTGGATCCCAGCTTGGTGCATGTCATCCGCAACGGTATCGACACCAATGTCTGGTATCCGAGCGGAGCCCAGGCGGGAGCTGAAGCTGGCCCAGACCCGTCCGGGTCGATTTTGGCGGAGCTCCATGTCGATCAAAGCCGGCCAATTGTGGCGTTCGTCGGGCGCATCACCCGCCAGAAAGGAGTCACTCACCTGCTGGCGGCGGCGCAGCGATTCAGCCCAGAAGTACAGCTGCTGCTGTGCGCCGGAACTCCTGATACCCCGCAGATAGCTGCCGAAGTCACCACCGCGGTGAACAAACTGAGCCGCACCCGCAGCGGCGTGTTCTGGATCCAGGAAATGCTGCCGATCAGCGCGCTGCGCGAGATACTTTCGGCAGCCACCGTATTCGTCTGTCCCTCGGTGTATGAGCCGCTGGGCATCGTCAATCTGGAGGCCATGGCCTGCTCAACGGCGATAGTCGCCTCCGATGTCGGCGGGATACCGGAAGTCGTTGCCGACGGAATCACCGGTTCGCTGGTGCACTACACGGCCGATGACCCCGCTGGCTACGAGGCCCGCCTCGTCGAGGCGGTCAACGCTCTGGTTGCTGACCCGCAGCGAGCCCAACGATATGGGCATGCCGGACGACGGCGGTGCATCGAGGAGTTTTCGTGGGCGCGCGTTGCCGAACAGACACTAGACATCTACCGAAAGGTACGCCCGGAGTTCGGGGCAGGTGCGCTGCCGCGGACCGGCACCTCATTCACCTGACCTAGCTGGTGACTCCCTTGAGTTCTTCGCCCAACGCGGCAGCTTCATCAGGGGTGAGCTCAACGACCAGCCGGCCACCACCTTCCAGTGGTACCCGCATCACGATGCCTCGCCCCTCCTTCGTTGCTTCCAAAGGACCATCTCCGGTCCGGGGCTTCATCGCCGCCATCGAGCACTCCCTCCAGATTCGAGCCGGTCTGTCGTCACAGACCTAGCCAGCGCCAAACGTCCCAGGCCGTTGCTGGGCTCGGCGCTGGGCCGCCAATTCATCCCTCCATTGTTCCCTATTCACCTTGGCAGGTGTACAAAGACCCGGACCTGACGTCTCCCCCACGCCGTATCGAGGTCTCATTCCATGGCGGGAGGGACCCAGCACGTGCTGACGTGATCATCCACCATCCCGGTCGCCTGCATGAGTGCATAGGCGGTGGTCGGCCCCACAAAACGGAACTGTCGCCGTTTCAATTCGCGGGCCATCGCCCTGGATTCGACGCTGGCCGAAGCGATTTGCGATTCAGCAACGGGCCGGGCCCGCCGCGGCGGGGCAAACGACCACAGCAGCTGAGCTAGGTCTTGGGCAGAACCTAAATCAACGGCGGCCCGTGCGTTAGCTATCGTCGCCTCGATCTTGGCGCGGTTACGGACAATTCCCACCTCCGACATCAGCCGGTGTACGTCAGCATCGGTGTAGCCAGCGACCGTCTCGATATCAAATCCGGAGAAAGCGCGGCGGAAATTTTCTCGCTTACGCAGAATGATCAACCACGATAATCCGCTTTGAAATGCCTCCAGGCTCAATCGCTCGAATAACGCTATGCCGTCATGCACGGGCCGACCCCACTCCTGGTCGTGGTAGTCCTGATACAGCTGCCGGTCAGTTCCGCGCTTGACCTCAGCCCAGCTACAGCGCACCAACCCGTCGTCAAACAAGGCGGTCACGTTAGCTCGGGGCACGGGTGTGTCGCAGCGCCAGCCCGCCCTGCGGAGCCCTGAACTGACGCCAGCTGGTCCCGTAGCGCATCGAGTTCATGGCCTAACCGCTCCAGTACCCAATCCACCTCGCTGGTCTTGTACCCGCGTAGGACCTGCGTGAATTTGAGCGCATCGATGTCGCTGCTGGTGACATCAGACACCGGGAGGAAGGTCGCCGTTGTCGCGCAGGGCAAAGGCGGTAACTGCTCACCGCGCCCAAACAGCAGGCTGGCCACGCCAAACAGCACAACAGCTAGCAGAATCAAGACCACCAAGTACAGCAAGACCACAGCCACGTCGTCGATATTGCCACCCGCAAGCACCCTACGGCCGCAACACCTTCATTGGCGGTCGGTCAGTGAGCGATACTGGGGTAGTGCGACGGGTATAGCCGTCGAAATCGGGCAGATTGTCGAAAAACTGGGTCAGCCCAACGCCTGAATCGCCAATACCGCAACGCGAAAGCAAGGTCGCGATAACCTGGCGACTCATCACCCCTAACTCGGTCAACGGCCGATTGCGGTGTGCCCGAACTCCAAGGTTGACCTGCGCAATCGCGTCTAAACCCAGCTGGTCGTAGGTATCGATGAGCAGGCCGATCTCCACGCCATAACCTGGAGCGAACGGCACCGACATCAGCAGTTGTCGACTGGCGGCGTACTCACCGCCCAACGGCTGGCGCACGCAGCCCAGTTCTGGTCGCAATGCGGCCATCAGCGGGCGGGCCACCAGCTCGGTGACTCGCCCGCCACCTGTGGCGCTTTCATCCTCACTCGCAGCGTCAAGCTTGAGCGGCCGCCGATAGAAGCCTTTGACCAAATGGATGTCGGCTTCGGTGAGCAGCGGACCCACCAGCCGCGGCACAAACATCGGGTGCGGATTGATCAGGTCCGAATCAACGAATACCACGATGTCGCCGCTTGTTGCTGCGAGCGAACGCCACAACGCCTCGCCCTTGCCCGGCCGAGCCGGGACCTCAGGTAACGCCTGTTCTCGGCTGACGACGCGTGCGCCAGCTGCGATGGCCCGGATCTCGGTGTCATCGGTCGACCCAGAATCCAGCACAATCAGCTCGTCGATTAATCCATCAACCAACGGTGAGATGCTGTCGATCACCGATTCGATGGTGCGCTCCTCGTTGAGGGCCG
>JAIENC010000033.1 GCA_019751635.1 Mycobacteriaceae bacterium | reverse complement strand
CGTTGTAGTTGCCAGCTAGCGGTTCGGGGTTCCAGGGTTGCCCGCTGCGTGGATCGCGCGGTAGTTCCGAAGTCGTTTTGGCGATCGTGGGTGCGGTGAGGTTCACCGCGCATGGGTCGGGTGGGGGAGCGATGCTGGTAGATGGGACCGGGGGCGCGGAGGTTCCGTTCGGTGAATGTGGCGCTGCCGGCGCGGCTGTCGATAGGGCAGCTGTGGGCTGCGGTGTCTTGGCGACGGTGGAATCTCCTGCTCCGCAGCCGGTCGCCAGGCCGGCGACCAGCATGGCGGGGTACAGAGCTGCCAGTCGCCACTTCACAACGCGAACGCTACCGGTAGCGCACTTGCGGCTGGGGTAGGCGTGGCCATTGCCGCGATAAGGTTACTGCGCTCAACGTGGAAATGGGCTTCCCGGACAATGTTCCCATGACCTCCCCCCCGACGTTTGCTGACCTGAACATTCCGCCCGCCGTACTGCGGGGGATCGAAGACGTCGGATACGAGTCACCGACCGCCATCCAAGCCGCGACCATACCGGCCCTGATGGCGGGTTCCGACGTGGTCGGACTAGCGCAGACCGGTACCGGCAAGACAGCGGCTTTTGCCATCCCGATCCTGTCCAAAATCGATGTCAGCAACCGGGCGCCCCAGGCCTTAGTGCTTGCTCCGACTCGTGAATTGGCGCTGCAAGTAGCTGAAGCCTTCAGTCGATACGGTGCCCACCTGCCGCAGGTGCATGTTCTGCCGATCTATGGCGGGTCCTCCTACAGCGTGCAGCTGGCCGGGCTTAAACGTGGCGCTCAGGTCATCGTGGGCACCCCGGGCCGGGTCATTGATCACCTTGAGCGTGGCACGCTAGACCTATCGCGGGTGGACTACCTGGTCCTTGACGAGGCCGACGAGATGCTCACGATGGGTTTCGCCGAGGACGTTGAGCGCGTCCTTTCTGAGACCCCGGAGTACAAGCAGGTCGCCTTGTTTTCAGCGACTATGCCGCCGGCGATTCGCCGCATCAGCAAAAAATATCTCCATGACCCATTGGAAGTGGCCTCCGAAGCCAAAACCGCTACAGCCGAGAATATTTCCCAGCGCTATATCCAGGTTGCCGGTTCACGCAAGATGGATGCGCTGACCCGCATTCTGGAGGTTGAGCCGTTTGAGTCCATGATTGTGTTTGTTCGTACCAAGCAGGCCACTGAAGAGGTCGCCGAAAGGCTACGGGCCCGAGGGTTTTCCGCGGCCGCAATCAACGGTGATATCGCACAAGGGCAGCGTGAGCGGACTATCACCGCGCTCAAAGAGGGGGGCATCGACATCCTGGTTGCCACCGATGTGGCGGCCCGCGGGCTTGATGTCGACCGGGTGTCGCACGTGCTCAACTACGACATCCCCCATGACACCGAGTCCTATGTGCACCGGGTGGGGCGCACGGGGCGGGCTGGCCGTCAGGGAACGGCTTTGTTGTTCGTCTCGCCGCGGGAACGCCATCTGCTTAAAGCCATTGAACGAGCGACCCGCCAAAGCCTGGTCGAGGCGGAACTGCCGTCGGTTGAGGATGTCAACGCTCAGCGAGTAGTGAAATTCGCCGATTCGATCACCGACGCGCTCGGATCTTCGGGGATTGCCCTGTTCCGCAGGCTGGTGGAGGACTATCAACGCGAGCACAATGTGCCGATGCCGGACATCGCCGCAGCACTGGCGTTGCAATCCCGCGACGGCGAGGCATTCCTGATGGCTCCCGAACCGCCCCCCGAGCCTCGACGCCGTCACGAAGAGCGTCGCGAAGATCGTCGCGAAGGCCGTCACGAGGACCGCGGCCGATCCACCCGCCAGGCCTTCACCACCTATCGGATCGCGGTCGGCAAGCGGCACAAAATTGGCCCCGGCGCGATCGTTGGTGCGATTGCTAACGAAGGCGGTTTGCATCGTAGCGATTTCGGCCATATCAGCATTGGGCCGGATTTCTCCTTGGTGGAGCTGCCGGCGAAGCTCTCGAGCGCCACGCTTAAAGCGCTTGAGAGCACACGCATTTCCGGCGTTCTGATTGACCTACGGCCAGAACGGCCCGCAGCCGAGGCTCGTCGCCAAGGCAAAGGTAAAGGCAAGGGCAGAAGCAAACCCGGCGGGAAACACGCTCAATGACGCAGGCCATGACCGCGCAGGGGGGGCTTGATCGGCTTTCCCCGGCGGATCGGGTCGCGTCTTTGACCGGTGTTCGCGCGGTGGCGGCGCTGCTGGTCGTCGGTACGCATGCGGCCTACACCACGGGCAAATACACCCACGGCTACCTCGGCCTGATGGGGTCTCGGCTCGAGATCGGTGTGCCGATCTTCTTTGTGCTCTCTGGTTTTCTGCTGTTCCGCCCGTGGGTGCGGGCTGTTGTTGCCGGTGGCCCGGCGCCGTCCCTGACCCGCTATACGACACGACGAGTTCGGCGCATCATGCCGGCCTACCTGATCACCGTGCTAGCGGCTTACCTGATCTATAGCTTCCGGATGGCGGGGCCTAACCCTGGTCACACCTGGAGCGGGCTCATCCGCAATCTGACGTTGACTCAGATCTACACCGACGGTTACCTGGGTGCTTATCTGCATCAGGGCCTCACGCAGATGTGGAGCCTAGCCGTGGAGGCGAGCTTCTACCTGGTGTTGCCGCTGCTGGCCTATGTGCTGTTGGTGCTGATCTGCCGGCGGTGCTGGCGCCCGCGGCAGTTGCTCACTGCTTTGCTGGTGCTGGGCGCGATCAGCCCGGTGTGGCTGATTCTGGTGCACACCACTGGTTGGTTGCCGGACGGTGCTCGGCTGTGGTTGCCGACCTATCTGGTTTGGTTCATTGGTGGCATGCTGCTAGCCGTACTGCAGGCGATGGATGTGCGCTGCTATGCCTTCGCGGCCATACCGCTGGCGATAGTCTGCTACCTGATTGTGTCTACCCCAATCGCGGGCGCACCGACCACGTCACCGCCAGGACTGATAGCGGCTCTAGCGAAGGCGATCTTCTACGCCGTCATTGCCACGTTAGCGGTAGCCCCACTGGCCTTAGTGGGCGCCGAGGATGCCCCAGGCTGGTACATCCGGCTGCTGGCCAGCAAGCCCATGGTGTGGCTTGGTGAAATTTCCTACGAAATCTTTCTGATCCATCTGATCACGATGGAGATCGTGATGGTCGAGGTGTTACGGGATCGGGTTTACACCGGCTCAATGCTGAACCTTTTTCTTGGGACGGTTGCCGTGACTATTCCGTTGGCCTGGTTGCTGCATCGTTTCACCCGAGTCAGGGCCGAGTAAAGCTGGCCCGACGCACTCGTGAGCCACTGATGCGTAGGCGATGAGGCGTTATAGCGCGGCGTCAGGATTGAGGATGCCTAACGGGTCCAGTGCTTGCTTGATGAGTTGGTTCAGAGCCATAGCGTCCGGGCCGATCTGCTTTGCTAGCCAGGGCCGCTTTAACCGGCCCACACCGTGCTCGCCGGTGATCGTGCCGCCCAAGCTGATAGCCAGATCCATGATTTCGCCGTAAGCCAGGTGGGCTCGTCTTAGCATCTCGGCATCGGCGGGGTCATGCACGATCAGTGGGTGAGTGTTGCCATCGCCGGCGTGGGCGATCACCGATATCACTAGTTCATGGTTGGCCGCGATACCGGCTATTCCGGTGATCAACGCGCCTAACACCGGAACCGGCACTCCGACGTCTTCCAGCAACAACGGCCCTTTGCGCTCAACCGCGGGAATGCACAACCTGCGGGCGGCGATAAATGCTTCGCCCTCGTCGGGGTCATCGGTCACAAACACATCGTGTGCGCCATGTTCGACGAACACGTCAGCCATCAGTCTGGCGTCCGCAGCTCCGGCCTCGCCGCGTTCGTCGGAGCCTCCCACCAGCAGCGCGGCCGCATCACGGTCCAACCCCATGCGCAGCGTGTCCTCGACAGCATTGATCGCCACCGCATCCATAAACTCCAGCATGGCGGGGCGTATCCGTTTGGTGACACCGAGCACCGCAGCGGTTGCGGCTGTTATTGAGGCGAAGCTGGCCACTACGGTGCTCGATGTGTGCTGGGCCGGCAGCAGCCGCAGCGTGGCCTCAGTAATCACCCCGAGCGTGCCCTCACTGCCGACGAACAGTTTGGTCAAACTCAGCCCAGCGACATCCTTGAGGCGGGGGCCGCCCAACCGCACCGCAGTACCATTGGCCAGCACCACGAGTAGGCCGAGCACATAGTCGGTGGTGACGCCGTACTTCACGCAACACAACCCGCCCGCGTTGGTCGCGATGTTGCCGCCAATGCTGCATATTTCATACGACGACGGGTCCGGTGGGTACCACAGTCCGTGCGCAGCCACCGCTTTCTTGACTTCGGCGTTGAGTAACCCGGGTTGCACTACCGCGGTGCGGGTGACGGGATCGACGGTGATGTCACGCATCTTCTCCGTGGACAGCACAACTCCGTTATCGAGAGCTGTTGCCCCGCCAGACAGCCCGGTACCGGCGCCCCGGGTCACTACGGGAACCCGTCGCGCGCTGGCCCAGCGCAACACCGTCTGCACATCTTCGGTGCGTCGAGGTCGGACCACGGCCAGTGGTTTGCCGGCTGAGGGGTCTAAAGCCCGGTCGTGCCGGTAGCCCTCGGTGATCGCCGGGTCGGTGATCACCATTCCCGCTGGCAGTTCAGTCCGAAGGCTGGACAGCATATTTTCGTTCACGAGGTGCTCACGGTTGGTGATCCTATGCGGCGAGATTGACCGGGAACTCTGCTTCGCGGTCGAGTTCGTGCAGCACCGGCAGCCGACTAGCGACGAGTCCGATCACCAGGATCGGGATCGCTAAGGCCAAGAACGTCACTTGCAGTCCAGCGGCGTCCGCCAGCGGGCCGGCTATCAGCAAACCCAATGGGCCGGCTGCGTAGGGCAGCGACGACATCGCTCCCACTACTCGGGCCCGCAAGTGATGCGGCGCTCGGGTCTGGATCACGTAGTTGTAGATCGGTTGTATTGGTCCGTAGACCAGGCCGATCATGGCCGTGAGTACCAAGATGATGGGCAGCGGCGGCAGGAAAGCGATCAGAGCTGTCCCGGCGCCGAAGGACAACACTGCGGTCAAGACGGTGACCCGGCGGCGTAGGTGCGCCGATATCGCCGCGTAGCCGATCGCGCCGAGTAGGCTGCCGAGGGCGAGCGCCATCAGCACCCAGCCCAGCTCCGTTGACGCATGTCGTTGGTTGAAGTACTTGGGGAATAGCACGCTCTCCATCGGCAAGTAGAGGGCAGCCACGCACAGCTCTATCAAGCCCAGGGTTCGAAGTATGCGCAGATCCCAGAAGAATCGCAGCCCTTCGGCGGCACCGGAGACTAGCCCCGTGGGTCGGGTTTCGCGGTGCGGCTTGCCGATACCGTCGAGTTGCAGTAGGGCGATGGCGAGCAGGGAGAGCCCGAAGAGCCCCACGGTGATCCACATGGTGGTGATGTCACCGATCACAGAGATCATTACGCCACCGATGCCCGGTCCCACGATCAGAGCAAGATTGAGTTTTGCCTGGTAGATACTGTTGGTGCGGTCCAACGACCAGCCGGCCCGAGCAGCTGCCTCCGGCAGCATCGACTTGCGGGCTGTCATCCCCACCGAGTCGAACGTTGATGCGCTAGCTGCTAACCCGGCTAACACCCCGAGGTTGATGGCTTCTGCGCCAAATATCCACGAGATTAACGGGACGCTGGCCACTGAGGCGGCCGTCAAGAAATCGGCGATCAGCGATATCCGTTTTCGCCCGAAGTAATCAACGATGGTGCCGGCGGCGATCATGGAGATCAGCATGGGCAGTATGGTCGCGCCGACCACCAGCGATGCCTCTGTTGCGCTGCCATTGAGCTGCAGTACCAGCCAGGGGAAGACAATCAGCGCGATCCCGTTGCCCGCATAAGCCACCGATGAGGCGTACATGATGAGCATCAGCGGGCGGCTGTTACCCGTAAAAAACAGGATTAACATAGTTGCTGCTGAATCTAGCTCCGGCTGGTATGACCTGTCCGCGAATTTCCTGATGTGTGCTGTTCGCGGTCAAGATGGGGGTGTGCTCCGACATCCGCGTACTGGCCAGATGTTTAGTTCGCCGGTAGCGGTCGGGACTGGTTGGCCGGCTGATCCGGCTACCGCGCTGACTCCGGTGGCCGGCAATGCTGCCCAGGTTGGCCAACTGGCGGCAGCGGTTAGTTCCCGGGCGCAGCTCGACGCTCAGATCAGTGTGTGCCGAGCCTGCCCTCGGCTGGTGGCCTGGCGTGAAGAAGTTGCCACTGCTAAACGTCGGGCCTTTGCTGATCAGCCATATTGGGGGCGTCCGGTGCCCGGTTGGGGGTCGATACGGCCGCAGCTGCTGATTGTGGGGTTGGCACCTGCCGCGCACGGCGGCAATCGGACTGGTCGGATATTTACTGGCGATCGCTCCGGTGACCAATTGTTTGCAGCCTTGCATCGGGTTGGC
>JAIENC010000208.1 GCA_019751635.1 Mycobacteriaceae bacterium | reverse complement strand
GGCTCGGCGCGGGTCGGTCCCGGGCCGATGAGCGTCCGCAGGCCGGCGCCGGCCTGCGGATCCATCGCCGCACCGGCGAGCCGGTCACCGCCGGCGAGACCCTCTTCACGCTGTATACCGATACCTCGCAACGATTCCCCACCGCGATGGCTGAGTTGGACGGTGGTTGGAGCATCACTGACACGCCACCAGCTAGCGGGCCACTGATCATCGATCGGATCGCCACATGACCACGCCACTGACGGAAGAAGCCATTCGCCAGGTCCCCAAAGCGCTCCTGCATGATCACCTCGACGGCGGGCTGCGCCCGGCGACCGTGATCGAGATCGCCGACCAGATCGGCTACGACGCACTGCCCACCACCGACCTGGACGAGCTAGGCCGGTGGTTTCATCGGACCTCCTACAGCGGTTCGCTGGAACGTTATCTTGAACCTTTTTCACACACGGTCGCAGTGATGCAAACTCCCGATGCGCTGCACCGGGTTGCCTTCGAGTGCGTGCTGGATCTGGCCAACGACTCCGTGGTCTATGCCGAAGTGCGGTTTGCTCCCGAACTGCACATTGCCGGTGGATTGTCGTTTGACGCCGTCGTTGAGGCGGTGCTGGCCGGTTTTGCCGATGGGGAGAAAGCTGCTGCGGCACAAGGCAATACGATCAAGGTCCGCTGTCTGGTTACCGCGATGCGACATGCCGCTCTGGCGCGTGACATTGCTGAACTGGCGATTCGGTTTCGAGACCACGGTGTGGTGGGTTTCGACATTGCTGGAGCCGAGGCGGGCTACCCGCCGAGCCGGCACCTCGATGCTTTCGAATACATGCGAGACCATAACGCGCGCTTCACCATCCATGCCGGTGAGGCGTTTGGGTTACCGTCTATTCACGAGGCGATCGCGTTCTGTGGTGCCGATCGGCTAGGCCATGGCGTGCGGATCGCCGACGATATCTCCGTCGATGACGACGGCGCGGTCCGGCTCGGTCGGCTGGCGTCGATCCTGCGGGACAAGCGCATTCCCCTGGAGCTGTGCCCCAGCTCCAATGTGCACTCTGGAGTGGTGGGCAGCGTTGCCGAGCACCCGTTTGATCTGCTGGCTCGCACTCGCTTTCGGGTCACGGTCAATACCGACAATCGGTTGATGAGCAACACCTCGATGAGCCGCGAGATGCACCGCCTGGTAGCGGCATTCGGATACGGCTGGAGCGATCTGTCCCGCTTCACCATCAATGCGATGAAATCGGCGTTCATCCCTTTCGATGAGCGGCTGGCCATCATTGATCAGGTGATCAAGCCGCGGTATGCCCCTTTGCTCGGCTAAGCACCAGGCTATTCGCGCCTCAGCCGCGACTCCAGGAACCGCTCAAGCCGCTCCCAATCGCGCACCGCCTCGGCATGCGCCGGGGCGGGTGCGGCATCTGCGTCAGCGGTGTCACTGTCATCAAGCACTGAGGCGATGAGTTTGCCTAACGGCTGGGTGGTCTCGAGGGCTTGGGCTATGGACTTGTCTTCGGCGTATTCGCCAACGTCGCGCAGCAACTCAGCGGCCAGGTCGAGCTGCTCATGGTCAACCGCGTAGGGCCCGTCAGCCAGGTCATCGGCTAGCCCGCTGAGCACGTAGATGTTCTCCTCAGCGACATCGATGGCCAGTGCGCCGTCGGTGGCGGCGGTACGGATGTCGTCGTAGGTACTGAGGTCGGACAAGTCGTGGTCATGCTCGTCGGCGAGGTAGCGGGCCAGCGCCCGCTCCGAGCTGAACACGCTGATCCGTCCGTTGCGGCCCAAGAAGATCGGTTTGTCATCGAGGTAGCAGCGAAGCGTGTAGAAGGTACCGCTGCTCATCATGATCTTGATGGGGTCTATCCCCACCTGCAGCCAAAAGTCGTCATCTCCACCCAGCACAGCGTCGCTGTCGACGGGTTCTTCGGTGTCGGTGTCGGGTGTGGCGTCTTCGTCAGCGGCAGGCGTCTCAGCTTCCTGCTCGGCGTCTTCGTCTGGACGAGGTTCGGCCAGCTCTTCACCGGCTTGTGCGGACAGTTGTTGGTCGACCTCGGGAACGCAGACCAGCTCATCGATCGCGGTAAGCACGTCATCCCAGCCGCGCTCAATGATTTCGGCGAGGGCATTCCAGCGTTTGATTCCGGCTCTGCCGGTGAAGTTGTCCAGCCCGCCGGTGAGCATGCCCAGGCTTGGGTTGCCGTTAAAGAATTTCGACACGGCGGCCAGTTCGCACACCGAACCGATCGAGGAGACGATGGCCAGGACGCCGGCGAGCGAGTTCACCGAGTCTTCGGTGGGCTTGTCGGCCAGCAGTTCCTCGACAGCCACCACATCAAACTGCTGGTCATGATCGGGCTCCAGCGCATGTGCGTTGGCTGTGCTCAGCTCGTGCCATGCGGGGTGGTCGGCCAGGTCGTGGTCATTGTCGCTGCGGACGAAGGCCACCAGGTTGGCAACGGTCTCGAACCCGTACAGATGGTCACCTTTACCGAGGAATGCTTCCCACTCGTCGCCGTCGTCACGCCACCGGGGGGCCCACAGGGTGTAGCGGTCGCCAGCGGTCAAGCTCAGGCGGAGCGGAATAAGGTCAACAGCCATGCGGCACACAATAGCGACGCCCCGGGTCAGTCACCCCAGATGTCGGCGATTGGTGGGGCTTGCGCCGCGTAGCCGGTCTTGGGTAGCCCATACATCTGCTCCAGGGTGGACAGCACGTTGTAATGGCTGATGGGCTGGTTGTAGGCGCCTGGCCGCACATGCGCGCCGTAGATGACCGTCGGGATTTGGTTGCGCGCGGTGTTGTTGTCTTCATCCCAGGTCACGATGAGCAGACTGTTGTTGGCCTTAGCCCAGTTGGCATACGGTGACAAGGCCTGGTTGAGCCAGTTGTCGCCTTGCCCGATCGAGCCGTCGTGCATGTCATTATCAGTGTTGGGAATAACAAACGAGACCGTAGGCAAGCTGGCGTAATTGGATGGGGCCGGAAACGCCGAAAACGGCATCGAGAGCTGACTTGGCACATTGGTGAAGTTGACCCAGGGGGCATGCTTGCGCGCGTACTTACCCGCGCTGCATACCGGTGAACCGACGGCGGGTAAGTCTTCAGCAAAACCCGCGAAAGTACGACCAGCCGCCAGTAACTCCGAACCCAGGTTCGGGGTAGCGCCGCCGTTCACCGGGCAGGTATTAGCCGTCAACCCAAAGGTGTTGCCGGCGAAGAGCGCCAAGTAGTTAGGTTCGCTGGGGTGCGTTTCGGCAAACGACTGTGTCATCAGTGCACCGTTAGCGGCCAGCGCATTGATAAAAGGCGTCGCGGTGTTACCGATAATCGCTGACTGAGCGCGGTTCTCCTCGACCACGATGACCACGTGGGCGGGGGTGGGCAGGGCCGCGGCTGTCAACTCCACTGGGGCGCCAGGGCGAACCTGCGGACTCGGCTGACCTGAGGCGAGTGCCGCACATACCGCCAACGTCGTCACCAGGCCAGCTACCCGGCCGGTCCTCTTTTTCGGCGTCGCGGGGCGTCGCATGCCGGGAGTATAGGGGTGCTCAGACCACGGCAGTGGGTACGCGGACGAGCGTGTTGCGGTAACAGTTAGGGTCCAGTTCTGTGAATGTGCACGTCGTGGACCACCCGCTCGCTGCCGTTCGGCTGACCACGTTGCGGGATGCCGGCACCGACAATGCTGCCTTCCGGGCCGCGTTGCGTGACCTGACTGCCATGTTGGTGTATGAGGCCACCCGCGATGCGCCGTGCCGGAACGTCACGGTCCGCACGCCGCTGGCCGAAACAGTGGGGACGCGACTGGCCCAACCCCCGTTGCTGGTTCCGGTGCTTCGGGCCGGGCTGGGCATGGTTGAGCAGGCGCAGGCCCTACTCGGTGATGCCGAGGTCGGATTCGTGGGTATTGCCCGTGATGAGCGCACCAGTTTGCCGATGCCGTATCTGGAGTTGTTGCCCGACGACCTCAGTGCCCGGCCGGTGATGATCCTGGATCCCATGCTGGCTACCGGCGGTTCGTTGACGCACACCATCGAATTGCTGGCGCGCCGTGGCGCGACGGACATCACGGTGCTGTGCGTAGTGGTGGCGCCGCAAGGGATCGCGGCGCTGGAGCAGGTGGCGCCGGACGCCCGGTTGTTCACCGCGGCCGTCGATGACGGGCTTAACGAGATCGCCTATATCGTGCCGGGTCTAGGCGATGCCGGTGACCGCCAGTTCGGGCCGCGCTGACATCACCAGCGCTGCACTGCGGCCACCAGCTGGTCACGCAGCGCACCCGCCTTCTGCTGAGCAGCGGGGAGATTGCTGGTCGGCGCGCAGCCAACCTCCAGATAAAATTTCAGCTTGGGTTCGGTACCCGAAGGTCGCACTACCACCCGGGCCCAGGCGTCGGTGTCTGCGCCGCTGAGGATCAACGCGTCAGTCTGGTTGTCTCCGTGGCGCTGCAGCAGGTCGGTGACGGTTGCGGTGAACCCGGCCAGCTGGGTCGGCGGTGTCGCCCGCAGTCGCTGCATCAAGGCGGCGGCATCATCGGCGTGGGTTAGCGTGCGAGACCATGCCCCGCCGAGATGCACGCCGTGTCGTCGTGCCAGTTCGTCGAGCGCATCGGGCAAGGATCGGCCCTGCGTTTTCAGCATCGCGACCAGATCACAGGCGATGACCGCGGCGCTGATGCCGTCTTTGTCGCGCACCGCGGCGGGATCAACGCAGTGCCCGATCGCCTCTTCATAGGCGTAGATCAGGGTGCTTGCGGGGAGGTCCGCATCAGCGCGCGCCAACCACTTGAAACCGGTCAGGGTCTCCACGTGGCGCGCGCCGTACTCCGCGGCGATCGCGGCTAGCAGCCGGGAGGACACCACGGTGCTGGCCACCACGCTAGCTGCTGGCTTATCGGTCTTGGACAAAAGATAATCGCCTAACAGCCAACCAGTTTCGTTTCCGGAGAGCATCCGCCAGCCGGCCGGGGTGGGGACTCCGATTGCGCAGCGATCAGCGTCGGGGTCTAGCGCGATCGCGATATCGGCGTCGACGTCTGCCGCCAGTGCCAGCAGCGCATCGGTGGTTCCGGGTTCTTCGGGATTCGGGGAGGCGATGGTGGGAAAATCGGGGTCGGGAGCCAGTTGCGCCGCCACGGCGTGGAGGTTGTCGAAGCCGGCCCGCCGCAGCGTCTCCATGGCGACGAGGCCGCCGACTCCGTGCAACGGGGTCAGGGCCACTCGAACCGAACCTGATGCGCGGCGGACCGAAGCGGCGCGTGCGATGTAGCGGTCAATCAGCTTGGTGTCGGCTGGCTGAACAGGTGTCCTGGCGATCTGATCGGCCAAGGGGGCGGTCGTCATTGCGGCTTCGATATCCCGATCCACGGGAGAAACGATCTGCAGGCCGCCGGTGAAGTACACCTTGTAGCCGTTGTCGGTAGGCGGGTTGTGTGATGCGGTGATCTGGACTCCGGCTGCGGCTCCGGTGTGCCGGACGGCAAAGGCCACCACGGGTGTGGGCACCGGATCGGGGAATAACAAGATCGAAAAACCTTCAGCAGCAAAAACTTCCGCTGTTGCCGCGGCGAAAATCGCCGAGTTGTGCCGGGCGTCATGGCCAATAACCACCAAGGAACCAGCCAAGCCGCGGGTTTTAAGGACGCGAGCCACTGCCCAGCTTGCCCGCATCACCACCGCCAGGTTCATTGCGTCCGGTCCGCCGCGCATCGGCCCGCGCAACCCCGCGGTGCCGAAGGTCAGCGGTCGGGCGAACCGTGCGGCCAGTTGGTCGGGGGTGCAGCCGGCCAGCTCGGCGGCGGTTACCGGATCGGGATCGTGGGCGATCCATTGCTCGGGCAGCACAGCGCTCTTTAGAGCCTGGTCACCAGATTGGCCAGCAAGGTACCCATCCGGCTCGCCGCAGCAGCGCCGGCAGCTAGCACGTCGGTGTGGCTAAGCGGTGTATCAGCGACCCCGGCTGCTTGGTTTGTCACCAGCGATATGCCCAACACGTGGGCGCCCGCCGCTCGGGCCGCAATGGTTTCATGCACTGTCGACATGCCCACCAGGTCGGCGCCCAGCGTACGCAGCATCCGAATTTCGGCGGGCGTCTCGTACTGCGGGCCGGGCAGTCCGGCGTACACGCCTTCGGGCAGCGTCGGGTCGACCTGGCGGGCTAGTTCGCGCAGTTGCGGCGCGTAGGCGTCGACCATGTCGACAAAGTGCGGTCCGACCAATGGTGACCGGCCGGTCAGATTGAGGTGGTCGTTGATCAGCACCGGCTGACCAATCTGGAGGTCGGGTCGAAGG
>JAIENC010000233.1 GCA_019751635.1 Mycobacteriaceae bacterium | reverse complement strand
GAACCGGCGGGATCGGCGGTACCGGGATCACCGGTACCGCCGGCTTTTTCGACGGGGCGGGTCAGACCGGTGGGGCGGGCGGAGCTGGCGGCCAAGGCGGTGCTGCTGGCGGTTTTGGTACCAACATTGGTGCGGCCGGCACGGGTGGTGTTGGTGGTGTTGGTGGTGTCGGTGGTGCCGGTGACAGCGGCATCACTGGTGCCGCCGGTGGCGTGGGCGGTGTTGGCGGTGCTGGCGGTGCCGGGGGCAGCACCGGGGCCCTCGGCACCGGTGCAGGCGGGCGAGGCGGTTCCGGTGGCGCGGGCGGCTTCGGCGGTGCCGACTCAGATGGTGCGGGTGGTGTCGGTGGCACTGGTGGCCTGGGCGGCACCGGCGGTACCGGTAGCAGCGTCGGCGCTCTCGGCGGTACAGGCGGTAGCGGTGGTGCTGGTGGTACCGGTGGTACCGGCTCAGGTGGTGCTGGCGGTGTTGGTGGTGCCGGCGCGGGGGGCAATGCGCCTAGCGGCACCGTCGGTGGCACTGGCGGGACTGGTGGTACCGGTGGTACCGGCGGGCCGTCTAGCTAAGAAAAGCTGGTTTGCGCGCAGGTGCTGGGTGAGGTGAGATTAACTCCGGCGTAAACCACTTGGACATGCGTACACACAATGACGGTTTCATCGGTTCGTGGCTGGCCGGTTTGCCAGTCGGTGGAATCGATGGTGCCGACAGTCTGGTATCTGTCTGGTGGGCCCTCGCCCAGATAGATCGTCGTGCTCACGTCCTGACCGCCTGCCTTCTGCACCCGGTTCCATGGCGGATCGGTGACATGGACGTCTAAATATGCCAACCGGTTCGACGACCGGAACTCGGTTGTTTGGCGTGCCCACAAGTCGGGTGGAAATCCGGTCACCGTATCTGGTGTCCGCAGATCCGCGCCAACAATAAATTCGCAGCTGCTACTTGAGCTGTGACAGTTGACAAATGCGTGGGTCTCGAGCTGGTTATCACCGTCTACGGCCAGCAACGTGGTGACTGTGTTACTCGCGGCCAGGCACGGGATGGGGGATGCGATCGTCAGCATCATTGTGGCGCCGGCGAATGCCGTCAAGAGCCGTTGCGTCATGGTTTCCTTGCGCTTCTGGATGCGCCGGCCGTACCTACTCGTCGTAGGTTACTTCCACCGAGTCCGATTCTGGATAGGCTTGACACGCCAAGATAAGTCCGTCGTCGAGATCTTGTGGTTCAAGCACGTCGTTGATATCCATACGTACTCTGCCGGAACGCACGGTGCAGGCACACGCGCCACAATGTCCCTCGCGGCAAGAAAACGGCGCATTAAGACCCGTGGCTATCAACACGTCCAGAAGTTTGGCGTCGCGTGTCCAGGAGACGGCGTGCGTCGTCCCGTCCAGGGTGACTACTGCGGTGGCAGGTTTCGCGTCGCCGCCGGGGGCAATGGTGACCGCGGCGAAAGGATCGGTCTGCAGGGAGCGGAACACCTCCTGGTGGATTTGAGTTGCGGACACTTCGAGGGTGTTCAAGGCGGCCCTTGCTACGTCCATAAAGGGGCTGGGTCCGCAGATAAATGCTGGGCGGTTTCGGTACGGCGCAACCAGTTTCGTGAGTGCAGCAACGTTAGGCAGGCCTTGTAGTGAGGCCAGCCAATGAATGACGGTGAGTCGACCGGGATATTTGGCGGCCAGCTCTTGCAGCGCGTCGGCGAAAATCACCCGGCGCTCGTCTTGATTGGCGTAGAGCACCATCACCTGGCCGCTGCCCTCGGCAAGAGCCGACTTGCTGATCGAGATGATTGGAGTGATCCCACTGCCGGCAGCCAGCAATAAAAAATCACTGTCGAGTGTCTTGGGGACAAAATTGCCGGAGGGGGCCAGTGCGTGGATGCGCATACCGGGGTGGGCGTGATCGCACAGCCAGTTGGATGCGTATCCGTTGGTGGTTCGTTTGACCGTGATGGCCAACGCGTCGTCGGTAAATGGTGAGCTGCACAGTGAGTAGCAGCGGGCAACCGAGCCGGTGAGATCGCTGGGAATGCGCAGCGTGAGGAATTGACCGGGTGCATAACGCAACCGTTCCGGGGGAATGGTTGGACCGTCCGGACCGATCGGCACCGTGAACACCAGCGATTTCGCATCGTCGGTTTCAGTGATCACGTCGCAGATTTGAAGTTCCAACACATGGCTACCGAGTGGCTCGGCGGGAATGGCGTCCGTCAAGACGTCCGACATGGCGAGCCCTTTCTGTGTGGCCTACCCCTTGAGCGTAACTAGAACATGTTATAAAAAACTGGCGCACCACCGCTACCAGCTGCAGGAACGCCCTGCTCGACACGAATCGGAACGTGTTCTAATCTTTGCCTAGGTGTGTCGAGTCCCACTCGGTGAGAGGCAAATGAACGTGACGTCTATCCAACAGCGCGATGCACAGTCGGTACTGGCCGCCATTGACGATCTGCTGCCCCGGTTACGGGAACGCGCTCAAGCGTGTGAAGATCTGCGCCGGATACCCGAAGAGACCGTTCAGGAGTTGGAGCACATCGGCTTTTTTGCATTGCTGCAACCGCAGCAATGGGGGGGTATGCAGTGTGATCCCGCGGTGTTCTATGAAGCGGTGCGGCGGTTAGCTAGTGCCTGCGGTTCTACCGGATGGGTGAGTTCTATTGTTGGCGTTCATAATTGGCATCTAGCGTTGTTTGATCAGCGGGCCCAGGAAGAGGTCTGGGGCGAAGATCGTAACGTGCGGATTTCGTCGTCATACGCCCCGATGGGAGCTGGTGTTGTGGTCGACGATGGTTATGTGGTCAGCGGTTCCTGGAACTGGTCGTCTGGTTGTGACCATGCCACCTGGACATTCGTTGGCGGTCCGGTGATTAAGGATGGTCGGCCAGTCGACTTCGGCAGTTTCCTCATCCCACGTACTGAATACCAGATTAATGATGTATGGCACGTGGTCGGTCTGCGGGGAACCGGTAGCAACACCTTGGTGGTGAAAGACGTTTTTGTGCCTCGGCACCGGTTCTTATCTTACCGGGCGATGAATGAACATACCGCAGCAGGGCTGCTGAACAACACCGCTCCTGTCTACAAAATGCCTTGGGGCACAATGCATCCTACGACAATTTCGGCTCCTATTGTCGGTATGGCCTACGGCGCTTACGCCGCGCATGTGGAGCATCAAGGTCAACGCGTGCGTGCGGCATTTGCCGGTGAAAAAGCTCGTGATGACCCATTCGCTAAGGTCCGCATTGCCGAGGCGGCCAGTGATATTGATGCGGCGTGGCGCCAACTGATCGGCAATGTCGGTGATGAATACGCAATTTTGTCTGCCGGTAAGGAGATTCCTTTTGAGCTGCGTGCTCGTGCCCGACGCGACCAGGTTCGTGCCACCGGCCGGTCAATCGCTTCGATCGACCGGCTTTTCGAGGCCTCCGGTGCTACCGCATTAGCTAATGATGCTCCTATTCAACGGTTTTGGCGGGATGCGCACGCGGGAAGGGTGCACGCCGCCAATGACCCAGAGCGGGCGTATGTGATCTTCGGGAACCACGAGTTCGGGCTGCCGCCCGGCGACACCATGGTGTGAGTACATGACAGCCACTGGACAGGTTCATGAGCTGACGTTCGAATCCACGTCACGGTATCGGGACGTGTCGGTTGAAGGCGGTGTGCTGCGGCTGCACTACCACGAAGCGGGTGTGGGAAACCGGCAGACGGTCGTGTTGCTGCATGGCGGTGGACCCGGCGCATCAAGTTGGACCAACTACGGGCCCAACATCGGTGTGCTGGCCCAGCACTTTCATGTGCTCGCCGTTGATCAACCCGGATATGGTCACTCGGACAAACCTACCGAGCATGGCCAGTACAACCGCTTTGCCGCGTCAGCGCTCAAAGGCCTGTTCGACCAACTGGAACTGGAACGAATTCCTTTGGTGGGAAACTCCCTTGGTGGTGGTACGGCAGTACGTTTCGCGCTCGATTATCCCGAGCATGCTGGCCGATTGGTGTTAATGGGCCCCGGGGGTTTGAGTGTCAACCTTTTCGCCCCCGACCCGACTGAAGGCGTGAAACGATTATCTAAGTTTGCTGTGGAACCGACTCGGGAGAATATGGAGGCGTTCTTACGGGTCATGGTGTACGACAAAAACCTGATCACTGCGGAGTTGGTGGACCAGCGGTTTGCATTAGCCAGTACCCCGGAATCGTTGGCGGCGACAAAGGCGATGGGAAAATCGTTTGCCGGCAAGGATTTTGAAGTCGGCATGATGTGGCGTGAGGTCTATCGGTTGCGACAGCCGGTGCTGTTGCTCTGGGGCCGTGAAGATCGGGTCAACCCCTTAGATGGTGCGCTGGTGGCGTTGAAAACCATCCCTCGGGCTCAGTTGCACGTTTTCGGGCAGTGTGGGCATTGGGTCCAGGTGGAGAAATTCGCTGAATTCAACAAGCTGACCATTGATTTCTTGGGTGGTGCGCGGTGAGTATTCGCTCGTTGGGGTATCTGCGCATCGAAGCCACCAATGTGCCGGCTTGGCGTGAGTACGGACTGAAAGTGCTCGGCATGGTTGAAGGTGCTGGGGGCACCCAGGGGGCGCTATATCTACGCATGGATGATTTTCCGGCCCGGTTGGTGATTGTGCCCGGCGATCGTGACCGATTGTTGGAGGTTGGCTGGGAATCAGCAAATGCGCAGGGATTACAAGAGATCCGGCGACGACTTGAGCGGGAGGGCACGCCTTATCAGGAAGCCACCGTCAGTGAGCTGGCAGACCGGCGGGTTGATGAGATGATCCGATTCTGCGATCCATCGGGCAATTGTTTAGCGGTATTCCATGGGGTGGCGTTAGAACATCGCCGGGTCGTCAGTGCGTATGGGCACCGGTTCGTCACTGGCGAGCAGGGCCTCGGTCATGTGGTGTTGTCCACCCGAGACGATGCCGAAGCGTTGCATTTTTACCGCGATGTGCTGGGATTTATGCTGCGCGACTCGATGCGGTTGCCGCCTCAGCTGGTCGGGAGACCGGCCGACGGCCCGCCGGCGTGGCTGCGCTTCTTTGGCTGTAACCCGCGCCACCATAGCCTGGCTTTTCTGCCGATGCCGACACCAAGCGGCATTGTGCATCTCATGGTGGAAGTGCACAACTCCGATGATGTGGGCTTGTGCTTGGACCGCGCCTTGCGTCGTAAGGTGCCCATGTCGGCAACGCTTGGTCGGCACGTCAATGACCTGATGCTGTCTTTTTACATGAAGACACCTGGCGGATTCGACATGGAATTCGGTTGTGAGGGAAGACAAGTCGATGACAACTCGTGGATTTCGCGGGAAAGTACTGCGGTCAGCCTGTGGGGTCACGACTTCACCATCGGTATGCATGGTTCGTGATGTCCGGCGAAGTTGATCCACGCACGTTTCGTCGTGTGCTGGGGCAGTTTTGCACCGGGATCACCGTGATTGCCACGGTATGCGATGACATGCCGGTGGGATTTGCGTGTCAGTCTTTTGCGGCGTTGTCATTAACCCCGCCGTTAGTGTTGTTCTGCCCAACCAAGATGTCCCGGTCTTGGCAAGCGATCTCAGCCAGCGGTCGGTTCTGCGTCAATGTATTAGCTGAGAACCAAAAATCGGTCTGTACCCGATTCGGTTCTGCAGAGTCCGACAAGTTTGCTGGTATTGACTGGACTCGATCCCCGCTTGGTTTACCGATCATTGCCGGAGCTTTGGCGTGGATCGACTGCACAGTGGCGTCGGTGCATGACGGTGGTGACCATGTCGTTGTCTTCGGTGCGGTGACTTCACTGTCGGAGTCGCCGACGGTTAAGCCTCGCCCCCTGCTGTTCTACCGTGGCGACTACACCGGTATCGAGCCGGACAAGACAACGCCGGCGCACTGGCGCGATGATCTCGAAGCGTTCTTGACCGCTACTACTGAGGACACCTGGCTCTAACCCGTCCCAGCTCACCGGCTTTGGTTCGCGCCAGTGAGCCGGTGCTTCGGCGGCGAAACGCGTTAAGGACCTAAATCGGTCTTTATCGGCCTTTCAAAAAAATTTTCATGACGCGCTGTTTTTTTTTGCGAATGAGACCGAATGGTAGCCGTTGCGGGGCTACGCTCCTGAATCGATTGCCCGGTGTGGGTTGGCCGGTGATGTCCCCTGTGTCCATTTGAGTACGGCGAGGTGCCAAATGAATTTTGTGAATGTTTCTCCGGAGTTGCTTGCGGCTGTTGCGGCGAATCTGGAGGGCATCGGGTCGTCGCTGTC
>JAIENC010000259.1 GCA_019751635.1 Mycobacteriaceae bacterium | reverse complement strand
GCCCGCACCAACCGCTGGGACCCCGACTCCGGGCCCAGCACCACCGAAATCCGTCAAGCCCAACAACGCCAAGCCGCCCAAGAAGTCCTCAACGAAGCCCAACGCAACCTCGACGCATTCATCGGACTGCGACACGTCAAAACCCATGTCACCGAACTCAAAAACGTCCAAATCTACGACCAAGCCATGGCCCAACGCGGCATCGAAGTCGGCCGACGCGAATCCCTGCACATGACCCTCGTCGGCCCAGCCGGCACCGGCAAAACCTCAATCGCGCGCATCATCTGCCAAATGTATTTCGGTCTGGGAATTCTCGAATCCCCCGAATTTATCGAGGTCTCCCGCAACGAACTCGTCGGACAACACATCGGAGAAACCGAAGCCAAAACCAGTGCCATCCTTAACAACGCCAAAGGCCGAGCCCTGCTCATCGACGAAGCACCCGACCTCTACAAACCCGACCTCGACCGCGACTTCGGCCGCATCGCACTCGACACCATCATGAAATTCGCCGAAGACCACCGCCACGACATCATGATCGCCCTCGCCGGCTACCCCACCCCGATGAACCAACTGCTCTCCGCTAACCCCGGGCTACGTTCACGATTCCCCTACCAACTCGAATTCGTCTCCAACAACGCCGACGAAATCGTCCAAATCGCACAACGATTCGCTCAAGCCTCACACGTGGCCATCGACGCCGAAGCGCTCCAACACTTCACCACCACCACCGAATGGCTCTGCACCACACCAGCCAACGACCAACAACTGCTTATCGACATCGCCGCCAACGGCCGCTACGCCCGCAACATCATCGCCTCCGCAACCGGAAAAATGAAGGCCCGCAACGCCACCGACCCCAGCATCGATCTACTCACTGCCGACCTGGAATCCATCAGCATCATCACCCTGGCCGACATGCAAAACGCCATTGCCGAAGTCCTCACCGCTAACGACATCAGCACCAGCTAATACGTCGGTCTGAAACGCCGCATCCGCTTCCGCTTGGCACAGCAATAAGTTGGCGAAGAACCCGCCGGACCTATCAGACGCTTGACGCTAGTCTCGCGTCAGATCGGTAAATTGACGGAACACTATCAAGCGTTACAGCGTGCCATTGTCATTGCGGACACTAACGCGCTTCCGACGACCGAAATTGCCTTTGATCATGCGTGGCCAGTGCGCTTCAACTAACTTCTACGCCACTATTACCATTTTTCGCGGCGCGGCGCGGCTGCTCCTACATCCGACTTCCTCGATCAAAAGGCGGCGGCACTGCTCACTACCCAACGAGTTCTCGATTAAAGCGGAGGCCACGCCGGCGGCTTTCATCGCAGGACAGCCGATGCGCGTTAGTTGCCCTAATTGAACGGCAGCTTTTCAGTGCCGCCCTGCTGGTGGAAAGACAGGTTGAGATGCCCAAAGCGACACGCCGAGCGAAACATGCCCGAGATAATGGGCGCCCGCTGGCTGTACGCTGCCACTGAAGGGAAGTGATCGGCTAATGGCGCGCCTTGCACGTTGGAGATCGTCAGTTGATGCTGCCTGTGCTGAGGCCTGTTTGGCCGTCCGCCTGTACAACGACCCATCAGAGCCTCGCTCATTCGAGGGATTTGTGGTCCACATGCACTTGGCGTGGCTCTACTTGCTGCATGCTGAATTCCAGCGGCACCATGTCGATTACCGCTACTGGCAGAAGAACAAGCCGCACCTGCTCGAGCGGGTCGATGGCGAACCCAAGCTGTGGGAACTGGCCAAATGTGTCACCGAGAAATGGCCGGATCAGACGGCTGTGCGAGCGAATATCGAATTCTTCATTGCGCTCAGAAACAAGATCGAGCATCGATTTACTCGGTTCCAGCAGGAACTGGCACTGGCGGTCGGTGGCCGGTCGCAGGCGCTGCTGCTCAACTTCGAGGAGGAGCTGATCTCGCAATTTGGGGTTGATTCCTCGCTAGCCACCAAACTTCGTTTCCCAGTCTTTATCGGTTCTTTTACACGCGAAGGCCAACACGCGCTCGAACGGCTCAACGCGCGGCTACCCGGCGAGCTAAAGCGGTTCATCGCTCAGTCTGTGCGTAGCCTGCCCGATGAAGTGCGGGACGACGATAAATACGATCTCCGTCTACGGGTATTCCTGGAATTAGTCAAAAATCCCGCAACAGGTCTGCCAATTCGGTTCGTTCGGGCAGCGGACATGACAGAGCAACAGAAAGAGCTACTCCGCGATACCGGGCTGGTCATTGTGCGAGAACAACAGCGTGACGTCAGCAACCACGGTTGGCTAAAGCCCAAGCAGGTCGTGGAAGCTGTTGCATCGCAAATCCGGTTTAAGTTCACAATGGGGCACTTCATCAAGGCGTGGAAAACCGAATCTGTTCGGCCGCCTCGTGACAGCGTGCATCCGGAGCGGACAACAGAGCAGTACTGTCGCTATGACGAACCGCACCGGGATTACATGTATAGCCAAGCGTATGTTGACCACCTAATACAGAAACTCCAAACTGGAGACGGCTTCCGAAAGCTACTGGGTATGGCAGCAGAACCTCTCGTGACTCTTAGTGCAGTCGCATCGTAACCGCCCGTCCCCTTCCGAATAGTCATTCATCGACCTAAGCTAGCGCCGTTTAGTTAAGGTAGGGTTCCTCGCTGCGGAACGTCACCGGTTCTATCACTGTTCGGAACCTTTTGGTGCACAGTTGAATTCGGCCGCCTTTTTGCTCGATGATTACGTCTGGATTACCCAGATCAAGCCCGCCGACTGTCACCAATGCCCATGCACCCGGGTAAGGATTGACGCCGCCGTTGTGCACGACCAGTGTCGGCGGGCGTGGTGGCTGGGCGTGCATGTCGCGGGTGGTCCAGATGCGTGACGACGCTGCGGTCATGCTCCAGTTTCCGGTGTCGTCGTAGACGGCCACCCGTTCGCCGGTAGCTGCTGCGCGGCGAATCAGTTGGCGGACGACCTTATTGTCGGCTCGTATGGCGATCCGGGTTGGGGCCGCCGGATCGGATAACGGCATCAGCAGTAGTGCGTCACCGAATTTTCCGATCAGCACTCCCGAGGGGCCGACGATGACCGCGGTGTCGAGTTCGGTATCGACTGGTGTCGATGGCAGCCCGTTAATGCGGTCACGGCCGGGCAGGGTCTTGGCCAGTGCCTCCCATTGACGGCCGGTGAACCGGTTGAGAACTGGGCTTGGGGCGACCGGTAGCGGCTGCGGTGTGCTTAGCCGTACCACCGCGGATGCGCGTATCCCAGTTGTACTGCGCCGCAACGCAACAACGAGCACAGTCTGCTCAGTATCGTAGGACCACACGTCACCCAGGTGAGCCGCACACAGGTCATCGCTGCTGAGGTAGTAGCTGGTCACGTAGCCGTGTCCGGGCCGGTGCAGGGTGTTCCACTGGTCTCGGTAGGTTTCCTCGGCGCCGCCAGCATCGCCAAGGCCGGCGACCACGGCCTCGCGTATTTGTGCGCTGGTGAGGATTTGGGCACGACAGTTGACCTGGCGTAACGCCCGCACGATGCGTCGTGTCGCGGCCG
The DNA here is from genome assembly GCA_019751635.1 of Mycobacteriaceae bacterium. Lineage (GTDB taxonomy): Bacteria > Actinomycetota > Actinomycetes > Mycobacteriales > Mycobacteriaceae > Mycobacterium. Next base: position 2,694 of record JAIENC010000259.1, on the reverse strand, counting down.
TGGCAGCCTCCACGCTGTTGCGCCGCCACAGCAGCCCGGAGATGGTGTCGGCGGCGCGGGTATCTAAGCGCACCACCAGGGTTGTGGTGCGCTGCCCGGCAGCCGGGCGCCCGCCCAGAAACGTTGCGTACAAATCGGCGTAAGGATCGCGTGTGGTACGGCGCCCTTCGCAGATGACATCAACATCGACACCCAACCCGGCCCGGTGCATGTGTTCGGCAATCACGGTAATCGGCAACGTGTTTGGGGTTTGGGCACGTTGCGGATAGAGCAGAGTCGGTACGTACGGTTTTCCCCACACGCTGATCATCGTGACCACGGTGTGCCCGTCAATGAGCACCCCGACCGGGCTGCCCTCGACCTCGATGTCAACCCAATCGGGCAACGCGATCCTGCGTTGACGATGAGCAACCCAATGCGCAGCTTGGCGCACCCATTGCCACCCGGCCAGATCAGCGACGCTGACCAGACACAGCGCCACAGCAACAATCACCGCCGAGATCAACGCCGCCAGCATAGGAACACCGGCGGCGAGCAGCACCGCCGCACATCCTGCTGCCGTCACTTCAGCGGCCACCACCGCCGCGAGATCGCGGCGAAGTGCTACTAGTGGGCGTTTCATGACTGGCGCCTGCGCCGCGACATCGTGATCACCCAGGCCAGCACCCCTACAAGGGCGGCCGAGGCCACCGCGGCGATGGCGGCGCTCCATCGGGGCCGCGGATCTGGTGCCGGCTGTGGTGCAGGAACGCTCAGCGGCATCATCTGGACTCCGGGTGCTAGCCAGTCACCGAGTGGCACGTCCCAGGTCAATGCCGCGACCGGGTCCACCACCCCGCACCCGACGATGGTGTCGCGGCCGCCGGCGGGTGGATGGGCGGTGGCCTGCAGACGGTGAATCACTTGATGTGCGGATAGATCTGGGTATTTCGCGCGCACCAGCGCGGCCGTACCGGCCACTAATGCTGAGGCGAACGAGCTCCCGGCAATCGGCTTCAATTTGTCGCCATCTACCGAGGAGTTGATCACCCGCCCGTCGGTCGATAGCCCCACGATGTCGGTTGCTGGTGCGGCTAGTCCCACCCACGGCCCGTGTAGCGAGGCGGCTTGGCCCGTCAATGGCACTCCGGCATCGTCGGTGGCCGATACCGCCAGCACGTAGTCGCTAAACCAGGCGGGGGCGGCGATGGTGGCTACCGAATCCCAGCCCAACGGATCGGCCCGATCGGCGGGTACTGGGTCGGGGTTTTGGGTGCAGCCCTGTGCGCCGGCGTTACCGGCGGCGGTCACGATCACGACATCGCGGTCCACGGCCGCATAGCGCAGTGCGGCCCCGAGTGCGCCTTGGTCGGCTTGTTTGGTGACCGCCATGCAGGAGACCACGCTGATGTTGATCACTTTCGCGCCCAGGTTGGCGGCATGCACGATGGCCCGGGCCAGGGAATTGATGTCGCCGGCGCGACGCACGTCTTCGGGGTTTTGGGTGATTCCCGGATCTGCCAGGCCGAATGTCTGCGCGGTCTGGCGAATCGACACCAACGTCGCGTCCGGGGCCACGCCGACCAGCCCATCAGGCCCGCCGCCAGGTAGGGGTTCCAGCGGTATCGGCACTCCCAGCCCCGTGGGCGCCCACGCGGGTGCTTCCGGTGGTGGCGGTGGTGGGGCGACGGTCGCGGTCACGGTCACCGTTGGGGGTGGCGGTGGTGGTGGGATCGGTACTGGTGCGGGAGCCCCCGGTGGTGGTGGCGCCGGTACCGCCCAGCGTGGCTGGCTCGGCAGCGGGGCACCCGAGGGTGCCGCGCCGATCAGCGATGCCACGACTGTGCCGTGGGCGTCGCAATCAGAGAGCCCATCACCGTAGGCGCCCATCACGTAGTCTCCGCCTGCCACTAGGTGCGGCAGTCTCGGCTGGGGTGCCACGCCGGTGTCGATCACGGCCACTACTACCCCGGTGCCGGTTGATTCTTTCCACGCGGCGGGCATGTTCATCATCTGCAACGCTGCCGGCAGTTCCCGTAGGTCGCTGCCCGGCATGACCGCGGTCTGGGTGCATTCGGCGACCTGGCGCATCGGCTGGTCCGGGGCCGGCGGTGGATCGGCGGGGGCCGGGCCGGGCGGGACCGATGGCGGTTGTACCGCACCAGATATCCCCGCTGAGGCTGTCATCAGGGCTGCCACGGCGGCACACACGGCGATTGCCCGGAGCCCTTTCATCGTCAGTGCACCACGTTGCGCATCAGCGAAAACGCGCCCAGCAGCCACAGCGCCCACGGCACCACCAGCGCGAGTAGGACATACTCGCTGACCTCGACCATGCGGCGGATCGGAGCGGTGATCTTGGCGGTGGGGACCACCAGGGCGCCCAGCAGACCCAGCACCGCCACACCTAGCGTTGCCGCCACACCCACTACCGCCACTCCCACGCTGGGTGTTGGGCCCACGATGGCGTAGCGGCCGATCACCAGCGCTACCCCCACCGCGGCCGATACCACCAGCATCACCGATTGGTAGCGGTCCACAAAGGAGCGTGCCCGCAACAACAGGATCACCAAAACGCCCAGTGTGAACACTAAAAACCGCCAGCCGCCGCCCCTGCCTGGCACTACCGCGTAGCCGGCCGCGACCATCGCCGCGATCCCGGCGCCGATCAAGACACCGGTAACTAGGTGGTTGCCGCGGCGCGCCCACGCGGCG
>JAIENC010000227.1 GCA_019751635.1 Mycobacteriaceae bacterium | reverse complement strand
TTGTGATGCGACCGAACGATCCCAATGGTGCATGTGGTGTGGCAAGCGACGCCGCCGGAGTGGTCGGTTGGTGGGTCAACCCGCAGGCGCCGGGTATCGACGCGTGCGGACAAGCGATCAAGCTGATGGAGTTGACGCTGGCCACTAACTCGTAGCGGGTTTAGCGCGGCACGTGAAAATCGACTAATGCGTGACGGCCTGGTTCGAGGGCGGCCCAGTTACCGGCAACTTTGAGCACGGCTATTGCCGATGTCGGAAATTTCAGCGAAATTCCTTGTTTTGCAGCAGTATTGGTGCCGCGGATGCTGGCTAGCAAGAGGGCTAGGGCCGATGTTGTTGGCTCATGTCCAACCAACAGCAGGGTGTTGACGTCATCGGCAACCGTAGCGATTTCGTTCATGACCTCTCCCGGTGTGGCGGCATAGAGGCGATCGGCGTAACGCACCGGTGCGTCGAGGTTCGTCAGCGCCAAGGTTTGGCGAGTACGGGTCGCGGTGGAGCACAACACTCCGTCGATGGGGGGCTGCGTGGCACGTAGCCATTCGCCGGCCAGCGCGGCCTCACGAACCCCGCGTGGCGCCAGTGGCCGGTCGTGGTCGGTGATCGGGCCGGCAGGGCCGCTTGGGTACGCCGATTTCGCATGCCGCATTAGCAGCAGGGTGCGAGGCTCATTGTTCATCGTGCTGACGTTAATCGGTGGGATACATGGCGCCGCGGGGTGATTGCAGTAGTGGAAGCGGTGCAGCGGATTTGCTGACTGCGCGCCGAGCGGCGAGTAAGGTGTGTTTCTCAGCGATAGCCGGTGACGCTCCGCAGGCCGAAAGGAGCTGGGTTATGCCGTTTGCTAACGTGCTTCCCGTTGCGGTCGCCGAGGCGGCCGGAAATATGGCCAGTATCGGCTCGACCCTCAGCGAGACTAACGCGGTAGCTGCCCTGTCCACCGTGACGGTGCAGGCCCCGGGTGCAGACGAGATATCGGTGGCTATTGCGACATTGTTAGGGAGCCACGCTCGGCAATATCAGACCGCTGGTGCCCAAGCCGCGGAGTTTCATGGCCAATTCGTTAACCTCCTCAACTCTAGTGCGGGAGCATATGCCGTTACCGAGGCGGCTAATGTTCAGCAAATTTTGATGCATGGGGCTAGCGCGGCTAGTCGGGCGTTGCCGGGGCAGGCCTTAATGCAAACCGGCGCTGCCGGTGCGGCTGCCAGTGCTACTGTCGCGCCCGCTGGTACTGAGTATTTAATACCAACGCTGATTATCCTATTTACTTCGGCACTGTATGATGCGGTAAAAGCCGCCGTGCAGATTTTGGTCACCGCCGTGCAGGACATTATTGCTACTACGGTTTATTATCTTCAACAAATTGTGGCGTACCTTCAGACGCTCATCTAACTTTCCGCTCGGCGGCGCTGCCTGCTCTCGGCATGCTTTAACGTGAGCCGACCGCCGAGGAAAATTCTCAGGGCAATTACCTAGGTCGGGTGAACGTTTGCCTAATTTTTGGCGACAAAACATCGGTGATGTTGATACGATTAGACACAGATCACACTCATCTGTCTGGACGTAAGCGTGGAACAGCCGTTATCCTTGACGGTGAGCCGTTTATATTTGCTGCGCTCGTTTTCGGGCGAAGGATTTGCAAGTGGATTACGTATATGCCGCGCAGTTGTTGGTTGCTTTAGCCGCGTTGGGTCAACAGTTCGCTTTCGCGGATGATTCAGATTTCACCGGCGGTGAATATCTTTCGGGAAGTCTAACCGGCGCGCTTTCAGGCGGATTTGCTGCCTTTTTCTCCGGGTGTCTTGTTTATGATGCGATATGGGGAGTGGCGAGCCGTGCGACGTTAGACGGGAGGCTCTCCGAATATTTTCTTCCGGGAGATGTTGGCGAATCGGATTCACGTTCAAGTTCAGGTTCAAGCCTATTTTCGCTTCCTGATGAAGATCTTATTTCGGGCGATGGCGGCGTTGAAAAAGAGATTAGTCCTGAACAAAAGGCAGGATCCATCCTGGATGGAAATTGCGCGGAACTTATTTTATTGACGCTTAATATGGTCGAGTTTTTAGAGCTTTTAACTGGATTTGGGCCACCCGAAGAAGGGGATGTCCTCAACAATACGTCCGACCAGTTCGGTGCGATTTCCGGCTTGCTTGGTGCGGCGTTTCCGGCCGAGTGTTGGCAGAGTTCGGCGGCGTTGAACTATGTCGATCAGAACGTCACACAACAAGATAGCGCCTGCACAATGGCCGATTTAGATACTCAGCTGGCGGCCCTGGTGAAAAATCAGGCAGACACCGTTACCTCTGTGCGGTTGGGGTTCGGGCTCTTAACCGGATTACTTGTTGCCGCGGTTTGTGTTGTGCTGTGGATGGATGGGCAGCCGCTGGGCGGTGTCCTTGAGGCAAAAGCGTTCGCTATCTCAGCGTCCGTGCTTGGGCTGGTCGCCGGCCTGGCCATGGTTGGCACCGTGATCGGTGTTTCGCGCGACAATGCGGACAAAGCCGATGACTTGGTAGGCCAGTACCACGTGGCTGCCGGGATAGCCGCACCGGATGCGTGTGTTGAGGTTGAGCTGGCTGGGGTGGGTGGGCCCACGGTTTCGGCTTTCGGGGCGATGTCTGGTAGCGCTGTTGAGCTGGCGCCGGTGCCGGAGCTAGCCAGTTTGGCCGCACTGGCCCATAGTCGTGTGGTGCCTACCGCCGCTTCGCGGACCGCATCCGTGGCTTCGCTGATTGCATCAGCGGCCGAGCAGCGGCACGGAGCTGCGGTTGCGCAGAGGAAACGAGATCGGCAGCCGTCGGCTCGCGAGCAGACCGCGGTCGCGGCAGATAGCACTACCGGGGACTCGGCTGCGCAGCCCGCACTTACCGAGGTTTGGGGTGAACTGCACCTCGGGCTTCCTGCCGGCATACTGACCCCAGCGCAGACTGAAGTGTCGAAATCTGAGATCTGGCGAGGCTAACTGGATAGGCTGATTGCGCGCGTCGTCGACTGACGCCAGCGAGAAGGGGGCAGGGTGACTTTTGTAGTGGTGGCTCCCGAATGGCTAACGTCGGCCGCGGCGGGTCTGGAGAACGTCGGTTCGACGATTAATGCGGCTGGTGCCGCGGCTGCAGCCCCCACGACGGGCCTCGTTTCTGCAGCTGTTGATGAGGTCTCCACTGCGGCGGCGGCACTCTTTGCCGGATTTGGCGAAGAATACCAAGCCTTACATGCCCAGATCAGTGCGTTTCACCAACAATTTGTGCTGACCCTGAACTCGACAGCCGGATCATATGCGACCGCTGAGGCGGCGGCTGGGGTCTCTCTGCTCGGCACGGCCGACGATCTGCTGAATGTGGTGCATTCTCCCGGCCGGACGTTGCTAGGGCGTCCCATCATTGGCGATGGAGCGCCGGGGACCGAAGCCAGTCCCAATGGCGGCGCCGGCGGGATTTTGTATGGCAACGGTGGCCTCGGTTATTCCCAAACCACTGCGGGGCTAGCCGGCGGACTCGGTGGCTCGGCGGGATTGATCGGCAACGGTGGTCCGGGTGGTACTGGTGGAACCAATGCTGCTGGAGGTGCTGGCGGTCGGGGTGGTTGGCTGGTGGGCAATGGTGGCCCTGGCGGTGCCGGAGGTATCGGGGGCGGCGCCGGCGGAACTGGCGGGGCTGCCATCCTGTTTGGTTCCGGCGGTAACGGTGGGCCCGGCGGGTTTGTCTCGGTTGGTCTGTTGGGTAGCGGCGGTGCCGGCGGGCAATCCGGTGCGCTGTGGGGCAACCCCGCCTACAGCGGAGCAGGTCTGGACGGTAGGACCATCCCGATGGAGACCGTTGCGGTCACCGAGCCGGTTGTGGGGCTCTCGGTAAACGGCGGGGGGACGACACCGATTTTGGTGGACACTGGGTCTGCTGGTCTTGTGGTCCAAGCCAAAGACATCGGCGGGTTACCAGGGTTACTTCGGATGGGCCTCCCCACCGGGCTTAATATCAGTGGTTACAGTGGCGGCCTGACTTATATCTACGCCACTTATCCCACCACGGTCGATTTTGGGAATGGTATTGTGACGGCGCCAACGAGCGTCAATGTCGTCCTCTGGTCAGCCCCAACATCTGCATGGGCTATTGGGGCTTACGCGCGGGGGCTTTTAGTCAACCCGTTTACTACCCCGTTTGACGCCTACTTTGCTTCCGCTGGTGTTGATGGTGTGCTGGGCCTTGGGCCCAATGCGGTAGGGCCGGGCCCCAGCATTCCGGCGCAAGCGCTGCCAGGAGACCTCAGCCAGGGTGTGCTCATTGATATGCCCGGGGAGAAAATGCAATTTGGCCCTAACCCAATAGTCGGTCCCAGCGTGACGATGGTCGGGACCCCGATTAACACCCTCTACGTCTCAGTCAATGGTGGAGCCTTACAAGCTGTTCCGTCGATTATCGATTCGGGTGGGGTCTTAGGGACCATGCCGTCATCGGTGATCGGCGGTTCGGCAAACTTGCCGGCAAACACCGAAATCATGGTTTATGCCGACGCCAGTGGCTCGTCCATGCTGTATGGATTCAATACAGATAACTACGCCCCGACGGTGATTTCGTTGGGGCTGATGAATACCGGTTTCTTGCCTTTCGCTATGCGGCCGATGTATATCGACTACAGCCCTAGTGGCGTTGGGACGTTAGTGTTTTCGAACGTGATATGAGGACCGGGGGCAGCGCAGTCGCCTGATCGGTCACTGCGCCGGCTTGAGCACGCTGAACGCCGCACCCTGGGGGTCACTCAAGACGGCGCACCGCCCCACCGAGGGGATGTCGAACGGCTCGACCAGGGTGTGTCCGCCCCCCGCGGTGCTCTTAGCCACGGTGGCTTCAACGTCATCGACGGCGAAGTAGACCGCCCAGTGGTTCGGCACACCGGGTATGGGCGGTTCCAGGCAACCACCGACGTCGGACCCGTCGACTTGGAGCAGGGTGTAATGCTGGCCGGGTGCCATCTCCACGGTGGCGTGGCTGAGGCCGAGCACAGCTTCGTAGAACGCCAACGCCGGACCTGGCTGGTCGGTGAGCAGTTCGTTCCAGATCAGGGTTCCTGGCTCATTGACCACCGTCGCGCCAATATGTTTGGCCGCCTGCCACAGCCCAACCGCCGGGCCGGTGGGATCAGCCACGAAGGCCATTCGACCGGCCTCGCCAATATCTACTGGTCCCATCAGCACCTGCCCGCCCGCGGATGCCACTTTGCTGACCACGGCATCGATGGTGTCCACCGCGATGTAGGTGTGCCACATTGGCGGCATGCCCGCCGGCGCACCCGGTGGTATCGGGGCAATCGCGGCCACGGTTTCGCCGCTCAATGTGGCCATAGAGTAATAGACGTCGTCGCTTCCGGGCACGGGGTTATCGTCGTAACTCCAGCCAAACACCGAGCTGTAGAACTGTTTGGCTGCGGCCTGATCGGTGGTTTGTAGGTCAACCCAGTTTGGTGTGCCTTGGGCGTATTCGTTTCGTTTGGGCATGGCTCACCTTTCCGAATAACTGCGGCTTCGCGGAGCAACGCAGTTGCCGCCACACCAGCCCGTATCGGGCAGCGGCTCGGATGCTACCACCGAGAGGATTGCCAGCCAATAGTGAAAACCTCAGGGTGAAAACGGGATTCGCTATTAGCGAGGTGGGCGTGTGCGGCGTCCGCCCGGCCTGTCCGCCACGGTTGTGCGGACTTGTCACCGGTCAGTCCTAAACTCGCTTTGCCGTGACAGCCGCGGCTGGGAGGAGGGTATGCAGGTATGCGATTCCTGCACACCGCAGACTGGCAGCTCGGCATGACCCGCCACTTCCTGGCCGGCGACGCTCAGCCGCGCTACTCGGCGGCCCGCCGGGATGCGGTAGCCGGGTTGGGCGCGCTGGCGGCCGAGGTCGGTGCGGAGTTCATCGTGGTGGCCGGCGACGTTTTCGAACACAACCAGCTAGCTCCACGGGTGGTGAGTCAGAGTCTGGAAGCGATGCGCGCCATTGGGGTCCCAGTATTTCTGCTGCCCGGCAATCACGATCCGCTGGATGCGTCGTCGGTATACACCAGTGCGTTATTTAGCGCCGAATGTCCGAATAACGTTGTTGTCCTTGACCGAGCTGGGGTCCATGAAGTCCGTCCTGGGGTGCAGATTGTTGCCGCACCATGGCGGTCCAAGGCGCCTACTA
>JAIENC010000168.1 GCA_019751635.1 Mycobacteriaceae bacterium | reverse complement strand
AACATCGGCCCCGCACCCGGCCCGGCATACATCCAGGTGGAGTTAATCTCCGGCGGTACCGCCCCAAAATCGAACATTTTTCTGCTTTCGTTGCTAGCGGGTTACTACCGCGTTGGCATCCTCAGTGGCCGCATACGAACCGGCACTGGCCATCAATGTTGCGACAAACATCTCGTGCATCTCCGCAGCCTGAGCACTGATTTGCTGATATAACACCGCGTGCGCCGAGAACTGCATCGCGGTGAGCGCTGACACCGGGTCGGCAGCCGCCGGAGCCACCCCGGTCGTCGGAGCGGCGGCGGCCGCATTGCTGGCGTTCAGCATTGCACCAACGCCTTGTAAGTCACCCGCCGCCGAAGCCAACATCTCCGGCTGCGCCATCACGAAAGACATCTGATTCCTCCTCTAACCCCGCTGCGTGGTAGGCGACGTGTTAGCGGGCAACACACCTACCATGATTGCGATGTCAGGTAGTTCGGCAGAAGGTCAAAACTCGCTCAAATCGCCCGCCAGATAGTGCAAAATGCACACCGCACGTTTCCCCGTAAACTTCCCGCGGTGGCCGCTCCAGAGTCCCCAGACACCCGTCGATCTACAGGGCTGAGCCTCCAACAACAGGCTTGGCGCTTCCTGATCACCGGCGGCATCTCGGGCATCGTCGATTTCGGGCTCTACCTGCTGCTCTACCAAGCGGTGGGCCTGCAGGTGGATCTGTCCAAAGCGACCAGCTTCCTTGCCGGAACCACAACCGCCTATCTCATCAACCGCCGATGGACCTTCCAGGCCGCGCCGAGCACAACCCGGTTCTTCGCCGTCATGGCGCTTTATGGACTCACCTTCGCGGTCCAGGTTGGCCTCAACCACCTCTGCCTGGCTTTGCTCGACTATCACCCCTGGGCGGTACTGGTCGCATTCCTCATCGCCCAAGGAACCGCCACGGTCATCAACTTCACCGTGCAGCGGACCGTGATCTTCCGGGTGCGCTAGCTTCGCCGGACCAGGAGATGGCCGTCAGCGTGGCGCAGCCAGTCATCGCCGGACGGCCAGACGGTACCCTCGTGACGGTGTTTCGCATCGATGTTCCGACCCAGCCGACGCGGCTAACCGGCTGGGGCCGTACCGCGCCGTCAGTAACGCATCTGCTGCACAGCCGCGACTTGGAGGTCATTACCCAGGCTGTCGTCCGCGCCGCTGACGCCGCCGGCCAGCGGAATAGCCGCGGTGTGATCGCCCGCGGGCTGGGCCGTTCCTACGGCGACAACGCCCAAAACGGTGGCGGGTTAGTGATCGACATGACACCGCTCAACACCATCCACTCCATCTCAGCAGATACCCGGCTCGCCGATGTTGACGCCGGCGTCAGCCTGGACCAACTGATGCAGGCCGCGCTGCCCTTTGGGCTGTGGGTCCCCGTGCTTCCGGGCACCCGACAAGTTACCGTCGGCGGGGCGATTGCCTGCGATATTCATGGCAAGAACCACCACAGCGCGGGCAGCTTCGGCAACCACGTGCACAGCATGGATCTGCTGACCGCCGACGGCCAGATCCGCCACCTCACCCCTACCGGTGAGGAGGGCGAGTTGTTCTGGGCCACCGTCGGCGGCAATGGTCTGACCGGAATTATCGTGCGCGCCACCATCGCCATGACCCCTACCGAGACGGCCTATTTCATTGCTGACGGGGACATCACCAGCACCCTCGACGAGACCATCGCCCTGCATAGTGATGGCAGCGAAGCCCACTACACCTACTCCAGCGCCTGGTTCGATGCCTTAAGCGCACCTCCCAAACTGGGGCGGGCGGCGATATCACGTGGCTCGCTAGCCACCGTCGAGCAGCTGCCCAAAAAGTTGCAGCGCAACCCGTTGAAGTTCGATGCGCCGCAGCTACTGACCTTGCCCGATGTTTTCCCGAACGGTCTGGCCAACAAGTACACCTTCGGCTCCATCGGCGAGCTGTGGTACCGCAAAGCCGGCACTTACCGTGGCAAAGTGCAGAATCTGACGCAGTTTTACCACCCGCTAGACATGTTCGGCGAGTGGAATCGGGCCTTCGGCCCCGCCGGCTTCGGCCAGTATCAATTCGTGGTTCCCACTAATGCGGTCGAAGAGTTCAAAGGCATCATCGGCGATATCCAAAGCTCTGGGCATTATTCCTTTCTCAATGTGTTCAAGCTGTTCGGCCCGGGCAATCAAGCACCGTTGAGTTTTCCGATCCCGGGCTGGAACGTCTGCGTTGATTTCCCCATCAAGCCCGGACTCGGCGAATTTCTCACCGAACTTGACCGCCGGGTACTGGAATTTGGTGGTCGCCTATATACCGCCAAGGATTCTCGAACCACCGCCGATACCTTTCACGCCATGTATCCACGCATCGACGAGTGGATCGCTGTGCGCCGCAAGGTCGACCCCGCTGGGGTGTTCGTCTCCGACCTGGCCCGACGTTTGGAGTTGCTGTAAATGGTGCTCGATGCCGTAGGAAACCCACAAACCATTCTGCTGCTCGGCGGCACCTCCGAGATCGGACTGGCGATCTGCGAACGGTATCTGCATAACGCGCAGGCACATATCGTGTTGGCTGCCATGCCCGACGATCCCGGCCGTGACGATGCGCTAGCGCAGATGAAGGGTGCGGGCGCACGATCGGTAGAACTGATCGATTTCGACGCGTTAGATACCGACAGCCATCCACAGGTGATTGAGCAGTGTTTCGCCCATGGCGATGTTGATGTCGCAATTGTTGCGTTCGGTTTGCTGGGCGACCCCGAAGAACTGTGGCAAAACCAGCGCAAAGCCGTCCAGATCGCCGAAATCAATTACACTGCAGCGGTTTCGGTGGGCGTGCTACTTGCCGAGAAGATGCGAACCCAGGGATTCGGGCAGATCATCGCCATGAGTTCCGCAGCGGGCGAACGGGTACGCCGCGCCAACTTCGTTTACGGTTCCACCAAAGCCGGCCTGGATGGCTTCTATCTGGGGCTCTCCGAAGCGCTACGTGAGTACGGGGTTCGCGTCCTGGTCATCCGCCCAGGCCAGGTGCGTACCCGAATGAGTGCACACCTCAAGGAAGCTCCACTGACGGTAAATAAGGAACGCGTGGCTGACCTCGCGGTCACCGCTGCCGCAAAGGGTAAGGAATTGGTGTGGGCGCCGGGCGCATTCCGCTACGTGATGATGGTGTTACGGCACATCCCCCGAGCTGTCTTCCGCAAGCTGCCCATTTAATTATGCGAGACGCGGTGCGCACCGTCGGCCAGCTGCTGCTTGCGGCGACGGTAGCCACTGCAGTCTCAGCACTCTGGCTGATCGCTATCGCCAAGGTCGACTGGCCGGCCTACCCGTCGTCGAACCAACTGCACGCGCTCACCACCGTCGGGCAGGTCGGCTGCCTGGCGGGGCTGACTGCCGTCGGCTGGCTGTGGCGACATTGTGGCCGGTATCGGCTGCCGCTCCAGCTGGGGGGGCTGGTGTTGGTCTGCTCGTTCAGCGCCGTAACGCTCGGTATGCCCTTAGGGGCGACCAAGCTGTATCTGTTCGGCATCTCGGTCGACCAGCAGTTTCGCACCGAATACCTGACTCGGCTCACCGATAGCCCGGCCCTGCGGGACATGACCTATGTGGATCTGCCGCCGTTCTACCCGCCGGGCTGGTTCTGGATCGGCGGCCGTGTTGCCGCACTGACTGGCGCTGCTGGCTGGGAGATGTACAAGCCGTGGGCGATCACCTCCATCACCATCGCGGTTGCGATGGCATTGGTGCTGTGGTGGCGAATGATCCGTTTCGAGTACGCGCTGGTGGTCACCGCCGCGACCGCCGCAGTGATGTTGGCTTACAGTTCGTCAGAACCGTACTCCGCGATCATTACGGTGCTGCTGCCGCCCATGCTGGTGCTGACCTGGTCCGGACTGCGGGCCGGTGCGGGCGCGGTGATTGGCGCCGGGATCTTTCTGGGCATAGCCGCTACCTGGTACACGCTGCTGCTGGCCTACACCGCATTCACTGCGGTGGTGATGGCACTGCTAATCGCCGGAGCACGCTGGCGAGAGATCCGACCAGGGCATCGCCTTTCAGCCGCGACCGAGCCGCTGCTGCGGCTGGCTGTGATCGCGTTGATCGCGGCGGCCATCGCAGCAATCACCTGGCTGCCGTTTCTGCTGCGCGCAACACACAGCCCAGTCAGTAACACCGGCAGCGCCCAACATTATCTGCCCGCCGATGGCGCGCAACTGAATTTCCCGATGCTACAGTTCACCCTGCTCGGCGCGGTGTGCATGGTGGGCACACTCTGGCTAGTAGTGCGAGCCCACTCCTCGGCCCGGGCAGCCGCCCTCACCGTCGGAGTATGCACCGTCTACCTATGGTCCCTGCTCTCCATGCTGACCACGTTGGCCCGCACCACGCTGCTCTCGTTTCGGCTGCAACCCCTGCTGCTGGTGCTGCTCGCCGCGGCCGGGGCGTTCGGTTTTCTCGAACTCACGCAGGCGATACGTCGCCAAAATTGGGGGCACCGAGTGGTGCCAGTGGCCGCGGTGCTCGGGCTGGCCGGGGCGATCGAGTTCAGTCAAACCATTCCTGAGGTGCTACGACCCGATCTGACCATTGCCTACACCGATACCGACGGCAACAGCCAACGCGGCGATCGTCGGCCACCCGGCTCGGAGAAGTTCTACCCCAGCATTGACGCCGCCATCCACGCCGCTACCGGCAAAGCACGCAATCAGACCGTGGTCTTAACCGCCGACTACAGCTTCCTCTCCTATTACCCCTACTTCGGCTTCCAAGGACTGACGTCGCATTACGCCAACCCGCTAGCACAGTTCGATCTGCGGGCAGCCCAGATCGAGAGCTGGGCCAAGTACCAAACCAGCGACCAACTCATCCACGCGTTAGATACCTTGCCCTGGCAGCCGCCAACGGTTTTTTTGATGCGGCATGGCACGGGTTCTGGACCAGGCGCAACCTACACGCTACGACTGGCTAAAGACGTCTACCCCAACCAACCCAACGTCCGTCGCTACACCGTTGACCTGAAGGCAGCACTGTTCGCCGACTCGCGCTTCACCGTGCAGAACCTTGGCCCGTTCGTGCTCGCCATCCGCACTCCAACCAACCGACACCAGCCCGAGCTACCCCCGCGACGGTAGCGAACTACCATCTAGCTCCGTGACCGCCGCGGAAACCCAGCGTACCCGGGACCAGGACGCCCTGGCCACGACGGTTTCCTCGGCTACTCGACATTACCGAACGGCCAAGATGGTAGCCGCTGTCTGCGGTTTGCTGGGCGCCTTGCTGGCAATCGCTACCCCGCTGCTGCCAGTCAAGTTGACCACCGCCGAGCTGAACTGGCCCACCAATGGCGTGTTCGACAGCGTGACGGCACCACTCATCGGCTATGTGGCCACCGACCTCACCATCGCCATCCCCTGCCAAGCCGCAGCCGGCCTCAGCCCAACAAAGACGGTGCTGCTCTCAACGGTGCCTAAGCAGGCCCCCAAGGCCGTCGACCGGGGTCTGCTCATTGAACGCGCCAATAACGAGCTGGTGGTGGTCGTCCGTAACGTCCCCGTAGTCGTCGCCCCCCTCAGCGAAGTACTCAGCCCAGCCTGCCAACGGTTACTCTTCACCGCGCACGCCGATCAGGTCACCGGCGAGTTCGTCGGACTACGCCAAGGACCCAACGCCGATCACCCCGGCGAGCCGCTCCGCGGTCAGCGCAGCGGCTATGACTTCCGACCGCAGATTGTCGGCGTATTCACCGATCTGTCCGGCCCCGCGCCAACCGGCTTGAGCCTGCACGCAACCGTCGACTCCCGCTACAGCAGCGCCCCCACACCGCTGAAACTGGCCGCGATGATCCTCGGGATAGCGGTAACCATCGCGGCGCTCATCGCGCTGCACATCCTCGACGCCGCCGACGGCATTCGCCATCGCCGTTTCCTGCCCACTCGCTGGTGGTCACTCACGGCACTGGACGGGCTGGTTATCGCGGTGCTGACGTGGTGGCATTTTGTGGGCGCCAATACCTCAGACGACGGCTACATCTTGACCATGGCCCGGGTCTCTGAGCATGCCGGCTATATGGCCAATTACTACCGCTGGTTCGGCACCCCCGAAGCACCGTTTGGCTGGTACTACGACCTGCTGGCCT
>JAIENC010000086.1 GCA_019751635.1 Mycobacteriaceae bacterium | reverse complement strand
GAGCGAACACGTCGCCTGGAGGGCTACCGGCAGTCTGCTGGTAGATGTCGGGATCGGTGACACCCTCGCCACCGAAAAGAACCACCGTGCTGTTGGCGTCGAGTCCGAGCGCGGTGCATAGCACCTCACTCTCGGCAGCCGCCAGCAGCACGCCCATGCCTCCGGCCGCGGACTCGCCGCTGACCACGGGGGTGTCGCCGTGTCCATCGGCCAAGGCTCGCATACCGTCGTACTCCCAAGTGTCGGGGATGGCGATGAAGTCACTGGCCAACCAGTCCAGCACCTTCCATGCCGCGCGTGACACCTCACTGCGACCATCATCATCGAGCCGCATGGCGGTGGCCAACGCGTCGAGGACTTCCGGTGAAGGGCGACGTTGGCGCCCCTGCTCCAGGCGGGTGTAGTACTCGGGGCTGATGCCGGCAAGTGCGGCGACTTCGGCCCTGCGCAGCCCGTGCAGGCGCCGTCTGCTGGTTCGGGGCAGCCCAACAACCTCGGGCATCAGAACGGCGCGGCGCGAGCTCAGGAAGTGGGCCAGATCGGTCAATGGGGCAGGCGATGCCGTGGCCCCGATTATCGTCGACCGCTCATTGCCAGGGGTGGCCCTGGCAGGGCAAGCTTTAGCAGGACTGGCCTCAAGCGGTGTCTGGTCGTGATGTGTAGTTGGGGTCAGACTGGCGGCAGATCGCGCTTGGCCACGACCTTGAGTGCGGCTGTTTGTGCCAGCTTCCAGCATGGAATCAAAAGGAGTTATGTGTGCCTGTCCCTACCTGCGATCCAGTCTCGTCGTTCTCGTCTGCGGTGGACTCGGGGAAGTCGGAGACGACATCGTGCATGGTAGGTCGTGCGCGGGGGAGTAGCCGACTGCAGCGGTATGTACCGCTGATTGTGCTGAGCGTGGCGGCTGGATTGGACACTGGTGGGGTAGCGATCCTCAATAGTGCGTTGCCGTCGATGGGGGCGCAGTTCGGTGCGTCGACGCAGAGTTTGTCGTGGGCGGTTAGCGGGTACGCGTTGGCCTTTGCCGGGTTGTTGCTCTGTGGTGGGGCGTTGGCTGATCGGCTGCGGCGCCGCCAGGTTTTGGTGTGGGGTTTGGCAATGATTGTCGCCGGTGGTGTGTTGGCGTTCATCGCGCCGGTGTTCTGGGTGGTTGTGGTCGGGCGAGTATTGCAGGGTGTGGGTGCGGCGGTCATGATGCCGGCGGCCACCGCCTTGCTGGCGTCGGTGTATCCGAGTGATCCGATGCGTTCGCGTGCCTTGGGCGTGTTTTCTTCAACGCAGGGCGGCAGTTACGCGGCTGGTTTGGTGTTGGGCGGGGTGATCACCACAGCGTTGGGTTGGCGCTGGGTGTTTGCTCTGCAAGTGCTGGTGGCCGTGTTCACCGTGGTGGCCGCTATGCGGTGGCTACCGGTCGGTGCACGTCAACGTCATCGGCCGTTCGATCGTGTTGAGGCGGGTGCGCTGGTCACCGCGATCATCCTGGTGATTCTTGCCGCCGACGTGGCCTCGCAGCGCCATGGACTTCCGTGTGCTGCGGTGCTGCTTGCAGCTGCCGCGAGCGCGGGCTATCTATGGTGGCGACGCAGCCGTGTGGACAACAACAAAGAGGTGCTGCTGGATCGGGCTGTGTTGCGCTTGGGTTCGGTGCGCATCGCGGCCGTGGTGGCGTGTGTGTTCTTCTTCTGCGTTGCCGGCGGTTCGCTCTTTTTTCTTCCGCTTTATCTACAACAGCTGCGTGGTATGTCGGCCGCCTTGTCGGGGTTGGCGATTCTTCCGGTCAGCGTTGCCGTGGCGATTAGCGCACTATTGGCTGGTCGGTTGATGAAAACGCGTGGGCCCCGAACGCTGCTGGCGCTGGGTGTCCCGCTCACGGCCTTTGGGGTCTTGTTGTGGTGCACCGCCGACGCGCATAGCCCTTATCTCGGCACGATCTTCGCCGGTTTGGTGATTACCGGCATCGGACAAGGTCTGGCGTTTCCGGCCCTTATCGCCGTGGGTCTCCAGGATGTGCCCTCTGCTGCGCATGGCATGGCGTCTGCTCTGACCATCACCGCTCTGCAGATCGGCAGCGCCATCGGCCCTACCGTCTTGGCCGGAATCGCCGAATCCGTAACTGCGACTACCGGTGACGGCTTGTCGTTGACCGGCTACCGTCTGGCCTTCGCTGCGGCCGCCGCTGTCCTGGTTCTTATTGCCGGTCCAGTAATCATGCGTATTCCGAAACAGTCAGCAGCATAAGGAGATTCGGCCGATGATGCGAATACTTCTAATAGCCAGGTGTTGCGGGTTGGTGTGCGATGATCCGTAGGGTGCGTTTGGGGTTGGCCGCCATCGGTATCGGGGCGGGTGCTGATCGCGGGGTGATCGATGCCGTTGCGGTCGCCGCGCAGGACTGCGGGTTTTCGACGTTGTGGGCTGCTGAGCATGTGGTGATGGTGGATCAAGCGGCGTCGCACTATCCCTATTCCGGTGATGGCAAGATCGCGATCTCAGCTGCCGTGGATTGGCTTGATCCGTTGATCGGGCTGAGTTTCGCCGCGGCGGCCACATCAACGATTAACGTTGCTACCGGTGTGCTGCTGCTTGCTGAGCACAACCCGGTACTGGTAGCTAAGCAGGCGGCGACGTTGGATCGACTCAGCGGTGGCCGATTGCTGCTCGGCGTCGGGATCGGTTGGTTACGCGAAGAATTCGACGCGCTGGGGGTTCCCTTTCCGCGTCGCGCCCAACGCACTGCGGAATACGTGATGGCCATGCGAACGTTGTGGCGTGACGACAGCGCTACGTTTGCCGGTGAGTTCGTGAAATTCGATGCGGTTCGGGTTAATCCAAAGCCGTTGCGCGACCGCAGCATTCCGATCATTGTCGGCGGTAACAGTGACGCAGCCCTGCGCCGGGCGGTGGCGTGGGGAGATGGCTGGTACGGGTTCAATCTCGACGTCAACACTCTTGCTGAGCGGGTGGAGTTTATCCACCAGTTATGTCGCGATGCCGGTCGAGATCCTGGCCAGTTGCAGCTGGTTGTGAACCTGGCTGATCCCCAACCCAGCGACGTGTCCGAATTGGTCGACCTTGGTATCAATGAGCTGGTATTCGTGAATACCCCGCCCGAACGCCCACGTGACGCAACAAGTTGGGTTGCGACGCTCGCGGATCGGTGGATGTAGGCGATCTGACACGATAAGCGGCTATGCCGCTCACTGGGGCGACACGAGTCGCCGGGGCAGTTCGCGAGCCGCCACCATGGAATGGGGCTACTGGTACAACGACCGACGGCCTTCACGGTCAGCGCGACGACGTCGCAGCCGGTGTGTTACGGAAGCTGATAGCCATCCGGTTGTAAACGTTCATCAGCCCGACCGCAATCGTGAGATCGACCAGTTCCTTGTCGTCGAAATGTGTGGATACCGCCGCGTACGCGCTGTCTGAGACACCCGCGGTCGAGATCTCAGTAACGATTTCCGCCCAGGCCAAGGCCGCCCGCTCGCGGGCGTCGAACAGCTCGCCTGCTTCGCCCCACACCGGAACCAGGGCGATCTTCTCGTTCGAGACCCCCAATTCGCGCAACTCCCGTGAGTGCAGATCAATACAATAGGCGCACCCGTTGATCAGTGACACCCGCAGATACACGCTGGCCAAAAGCGCGGGCAACAAACTCGACTGGGTGATGTAAAGATGAACGCCGCCAAGGGCTTTCATTCCCTGCGGGGCCACTTGCGTATAGTTGATTCGTTCACTCATGACTGTCTCCGAGATTCGTGTCGAAGGTGATAAGGGAATCCTGATCGGTGCTATCCACCACAAATACCGCCAGAAACCGTGCCGGCTTGATTGTGCTCGCGTTCTCGGCGAGTACATGATGGGCGCCCGGATCCTCTAGCCACGTCTCGCCGGCGCGATAGATCCGCGAGGGCTCACCTTCGACCTGGCTGCGAATTGCCCCGTAGATCACGTAGGCCATGATGAACGCTGACTGCGGGTGGCGATGCGGCGCGTCCTTAGCGCCGGGTGCGTATGAAACTTCCTGTGCTACTAGAGATTTACCCGGAATGTTAGTGATCGCCCGGTCGAACACCGACCTGACGATACCTGCGCCTGCCGGGTCGCCAGGTTCGTTGGCACCCGGTTCGTCGGCGTGAGCTACCGCCGCGAACGACACTGCAAGTGCAAGCGCCGCAACCAGGTATCGGATAGCCATGGCGGCTCCTCTGCGTCGTGATATCCGGTGTTCCGTACGACCGGTCTGATGACCATCCTGACCGCAAATGATGCACCAGGGAAAGACCCAAGAATTGTGTAAAACGTTGTACCATCTCGTGTGGATACGCTCCTGCCCATCTCCCTCGAACGCCCCGCCCGGTTGTCGCTGTCGGAACAGATCCGCTGCTGGATCTCGACCGCGATCCGCGACGGTCGCCTGCCGGCAGGAGCGCGACTGCCGTCGTGGCGTGTTCTCGCAACCCAACTCGGGGTCGCACGTGGGACGGTGCGAGTCGCCTACGAGCGACTGACTGACGAGCAACTGATCGTGGCCGACGGGCCAGCCGGAACTTTTGTCGCCGAACACATCCCACGGGTAACACCCGCCGCGGACATCGACATGACGAACGTTCCTCCGTATACCGTGCTGTCCGAACTGATCCCCAACTATGGCTCTGCGCCGATGCCGTTCCAGATGGGCGTTCCCGCACACGATGCATTCCCCGTCGCGGCGTGGTCACGGCTAGCGGCGCGCTCCACGCGAGTCAATGCGGGAAGAGGGGTTTATCAGCCAGATCCACAGGGCGAGCCAGAACTGCGACGCGCGATTACAGCCCACCTGTCGATCGCTCGCGGCCTGCATTGCACCGCCCAGCAGGTATTCGTGACCAATGGTTATGCAGGCGCGTTGGGCCTGGCGCTGCGCTCTCTTGACGTGAATAACGGCACGGCCTGGATAGAAGACCCGGGGTACCCGCCGGCGCGCGTGGCGCTCGAACTGTCGGGAATGACACATGTGCCAATCCGAGTCGACGCTCAGGGGCTGGTTGTGCGGGATGGTGTCGCGTTGGCTGCCGACGCCACGCTGGCGGTAGTAACGTCGGCACAGCATGCACCGCTAGGAATGCCTCTCTCGCTTTCCCGCCGCTACGAACTACTCGAATGGGCCGCGCACCAGCGGTCTTGGATCATCGATGACGACTACCTGAGCGAACTGCAGCTCAGCGGCCGAGCGGCCCCGGCGCTGGCAGCTATTGACCCCCACGGTCGAGTTATTCATATCGGATCGTTCAGTAAGACCATCAATCCCGCATTGCGGCTTGGCTTCGTGGTCGTGCCCGCTGCCCTGGTCCCACGCTTTCAGGACGTTGCGACGACGTCGTGTCCAGCTTCGGCAATCAGCACCCAACACGCGGTCGCAGAATTCCTACGCGAAGGCCACTATCTGAGGCATCTCCGCCGGATGAAGCGCCTGTACCTGCGCCGGCGCGACGCCGTGAAGAAGACCATCGAGGGGCGCGTCTCGGTAGACGCTATGGCAGGGCTGGCCATCCTGCTGCGGTTGCCGCCCGGAACCGACGACCGAGAGCTCGCCCGGCGGGCAGTGGGAGTGGGCCTTGCCCCCGTCGCGCTATCCCCTTGGTACTCGAGTCCCGACGCACACCACGTGGGCCTGCTGCTGGGAATCACCAATATCAGCGAGGAGAAACTTCCTGAACACTGTGCGTTGCTGGAGCAGCTGATCGACCAAACACCTTTGTGCGCAACCTGATCGGCACCAAGGACTGAAGTTGTTGCAAGTTGCAGGGCGTTGTGAGGCTAAGTGATTGCTTGGACTCACCCGTGTTGGAGTCCAACCGTAGGGTCTGGTCGGTGGGACACATTGTTTTCGACACCGCGACCACGTTGAACGGTTGGATCGCTGATGAAGCACATTCACTGGCGTGGCTGTTCGCCGTCGACCAAGGCGGGCTGCCCGAGGGCGGGCTGGTGCCAGCCGACGCGACGGTCATGGTGCAGGGATCGACCACCTACCGGTGGATACTGGAAGCCGAGGCCATCCTTGACCACCCCGAAAAATGGCAGCAATTCCATGGCAGCAAGCCAACATTCGTCTTCACCACTCGTGCTTTACCCA
>JAIENC010000058.1 GCA_019751635.1 Mycobacteriaceae bacterium | reverse complement strand
CACCGTGTAGTGCTGCACGGCCCGGCGGTCAACTGCGGTATCAAAACCCACCAGCTCGGCCAAGTCCAGGAGACATTTTTTCTCACTAGCGACCGCGACACCGCCGCTTCCGGTAGCCAGGAACAAGGGTTTGATACCGAAAGGGTCGCGAGCGCAGAATAATTCGCACGTCAGGGTGTCCCATAGCGCAAACGCGAACATGCCGCGCAGCCGGTTTAGGGCGTCGGTGCCCCAGTAGTGATAGGCGGCGACGATGGCCTCCCCGTCACCTTCGGTGGCAAAGATAGCGCCGTGGGTGGTACCTAGCTCGGCCCGCAGCTCCAGGTAGTTGTAGATCTCGCCGTTGAACACCAACACATAGCGATCCGGATGTTCCGGCGGGCCCCAGCGCAGTGGCTGGTGTGAATGCGCGATGTCGATGATGGATAGTCGATTGAACCCCAGTATGGCGCCGGTCCGCTTGGTGTCCGAGGCCGTTGCTGGGTTGCTCTTCGCCTCCGAATCCGATGGATCCGTCCAAATGCCTAGCTCATCGGGGCCACGGTGATGCATGAAATGAGCTGCCCGGGCCACGGCCTCGGCGGCATCGGCACCCACGGCGGCAGGTGCAGCACTGGCCGTGGCCGCGACGAAGGCCAGCAGTCCACACACGGCGCCCCAGTATGCCGCACGCGATGATGGCGGTTTTCGGCGCATCGCCGCCGCAAGCGCCGGCGAGCTTCGATGGGTTCTGTACACGCCGAAGATGCCCACCTCAGGAGCCAATTGGGCAGGCATCGTCGTTGTGCTAGGCCGCGTGGTCTACGCTGCGTAGTATTCGATATTCGAGTGCCCCCGACCTTCCCCGCAACCCGGGGCAGTTCCCAGGCGGCCAGCTTGCGATAGAGGAGGCGCCAACGTGACCATTCGGAACGTAGCGTGCAAGTCGCGCTTTGCTGCGGTGGCCACCACAGCTGTCCGGCAGGACCGTGTCCAGCGTCGCCGTCCGCTGGCGCTGGTCGGGACGCTGGGGTTATTGGCCATCACCTTAAGCGGCTGCAGCTGGTCGGAAGCGATCGGTATGGGCTGGCCGGCAGGTATCACTCCGGAGGCGCACGCCAACCGGCAGCTGTGGGTCGGTGCGGTGATCGCGTCCTTGATCATTGGCGTCATCGTGTGGGGCCTGCTCTTCTGGTCTGCCACTTTTCATCGTAAAAAAAGCACCGATACCGAGTTGCCTCGCCAGTTTGGCTATAACATGCCGCTGGAGTTGGTGCTTACCGTGACGCCATTCCTCATCATCTCGGTGTTGTTTTATTTCACTGTGGTGGTCCAGGAAAAAATGTTGACGTTGAAATCTGATCCAGAAGTCATCGTCGATGTCACGGCCTACCAGTGGAACTGGAAATTTGGCTACCAGAAGGTCGATTTCAAAGACGGCA
The DNA here is from genome assembly GCA_019751635.1 of Mycobacteriaceae bacterium. Lineage (GTDB taxonomy): Bacteria > Actinomycetota > Actinomycetes > Mycobacteriales > Mycobacteriaceae > Mycobacterium. The sequence goes on along the minus strand of JAIENC010000058.1, from coordinate 4,678 downwards.
CACTCACCTACGATGGTGCTGACCTTGTGCGTAAGCAAGCAATGGTCTCCAAGCCTGAGGGCAAAGACGAGCACGGCGAGGAGCTTGTCGGTCCCGTGCGCGGGGCCAACTCCGAAGATCGCAGCTACCTCAATTTCGACAAAGTTGAGACTCTGGGTACTCCTACCGAGATTCCCGTTCTGGTCTTGCCGGCCGGCAAGCGCATCGAATTCCAATTGGCCTCAGCCGATGTGGTGCACACCTTTTGGGTTCCGGAATTCCTGTTCAAGCGCGACGTCATGCCGAACCCGGAAGCTAACCATTCTGTGCGTAAATTCCAGCTCTCCGAGATCACCAAAACCGGAGCTTTTGTCGGCCACTGCGCTGAATACTGCGGCACCTATCACGCGATGATGAATTTTGAGGTCCGAGTCGTTCCCCCCAACGATTTCAAGGCTTATCTACAGCAGCGGGTCGACGGCAAGACCAATGCGCAGGCCTTGCAAGCGATCGATCAGTCCCCGGTAGCCGTCAGCACTCACCCGTTCGACACCCGACGTGGTGAGTTGGTTTCGCCAGCGAGCAGTTAGGACTCCCATGCATATCGAAGCCAGACTGTTCGAGTTCATCGCGGCGTTTTTTGTGCTGTCCACGGTGTTGTACGGGGTGCTGACCGCGATATTCGCCGATGGCGGTATCGAGTGGGCAGGTACCACGGCGCTGGCACTGACTGCTGGTATGGCGTTGATTGTGGGCACATTTTTTCGTTTTGTGGCCCGCCGTTTGGATACTCGGCCCGAAGACTACGAGGGTGCTGAGATCAGCGATGGAGCAGGAGAGTTAGGTTTCTATAGCCCACACAGTTGGTGGCCGCTGTTGATCGCCTTGTCCGCCTCGGTTGCCGCGGTTGGTGTGGCTCTCTGGTTGCCATGGCTGATTGTGGCCGGAATAGTGTTCGTCCTTGGTTCCGTGTGTGGTCTGGTGTTTGAGTACCACGTCGGTCCAGAGAAGCATTGACGCCGGCTGGCACGGTAACAATAAGGGCATCAGTTCGTCAGCCAGTTTGCAACAACTTCGCGGTCACGTGCGGTTGGGTAGGGTTGCCGAAGCACAATGGGAATCGTTACAGCGCGCGCCCAGTCAGCACTGCGGCGAGTGATCACTGCTGATGAAGTCAAACAGGGTAGGCAAAGATGAGCGGTCCGAGTTCCCCGGGGCCGGAATCAGAAGAATGGGACGTCAGTGGCCAACCAAACGACCCCGAACAGTCTGATCACACGTCCGACGATGTCAGCGCGACAGATGAAGACCTCAGTTCGCGGGCGTATTCGGCCCCTGAGTCCGAACAATTCTTCAGCGGCCCCTATGTGTCGGCTGATCTCGCCCTCTATGACTACGACAGTTACTCAGATTCGTCCGACGGCGCAGCTGAGTCGAGCACTCCGCGTTGGCCCTGGGTAGTTGGGGTCGCGGCAATCGTCGCCGCTATCGCCTTGGTGGTATCGGTGTCGTTGCTCGTTACTCGCGCTGATACCAGCAAACTTGCTACGCCCGGTACGTTGACGCCCTTGATGCCTCCGATGCAAGACGAGATCACTACCAAAACCGCCCCGCCCTTGTCGCCAGCGACCACCACAGAGAACGCGCCGCCGCCCCCGCCGGAGAGCCCCCCGGTCACCTCCTCGGCGCTGCCTGCTCCTTCATCAACCCCAGTACCTGCGCCGCCTATCACTTCGGCTACGCCGGCGCCACCAGAGCAGACCACGCCGGCACCGACAACCACGGCTGCTGCCGTGGTACCAACAACATCCAGCACTCCGGCCGGCCCACGGCAAGTCACTTATACAGTGACGGGTACCAAAGCGCCGGGCGACATCATTTCGGTAACCTACATCGATGCTTCCGGTCGGCGAAGAACCCAACACAATGTGTACATTCCGTGGTCGATGACGGTCACACCTATCTCGCAGTCTGATGTTGGCTCGGTTGAGGCGTCTAGTCTTTTCCGGGTGAGCAGACTCAATTGTTCAATCACCACAAGTGACGGAGCCGTGCTGTCCTCCAACACCAATGATGCTCCCTCAACGAGCTGCTGATGATCGGTAAGTATTCGGCGTACCGGCGTGCTGGAGCTGGTATTTCCCCGCATGTTGTGGACCGTATTTTGGTTGGGTTGTGCGCCGCTGTCTGGCTACTTTTGGTCGGCATGAGTGTGGCCGCAATCGTGGCACTGGTCGATCTTGGCCGGGGCTTCCACCAGATGGCCAGGAGCCCGCACACCACCTGGGCACTGTATGTGATTATCGCCGTGTCGGCGGCGGTCATCGTGGCGGCAATACCTGTGTTAATCCGGGCTCGGCGGGCTAGTGAGGTTGAGCTGACTGCCACGCCCGGGTCAGGTTTCCGGGCGAGCAGACAGTCGATTCAGGCTAGTCAGCTTGCCGCGCACAGTACGGCTGGGCAGGACCGCACCGACAGACTTATTGCTGTTGGCTTGGCTGCTGGTGGCTCGGATGAGGCGGTTGATCGGGTCTGGCTGCGGGGCACAATCATCTTGATGGGCACGATGGGTGCTGCGTTGGTTGCGGTGGCCGTGGCAACCTATCTGATGGCCATCGGTCGCGACGGCTCATCCTGGACCAGCTATGCGATTGCCGGAGCTATCACGATGGCAATCCCGGCGATTCCCTGGCGGCATAATCGGCACTTGCGCTTACTTATTGCGCACCGGCCCTCGCGCTGACCGCGGACGTCACCTTCTTCACTCGGCGGTCCAGGGCGATCGCCTGCAACGGCCGCCCGGCATACCAGTACAGCCGACCCAGCAGTCCGCGTGGATAGAAGATGGCCTGCTGCTCGTAGCGACTTCCGTTGCCTTCCGGGGTGACTCGCATTTCCAGCCAGCGGTCACCGGGCCCACGCCGTGTCGATCGGAGCTTGAGTCGACCGGGCTCGCGTTCCTCGATCCGCCAGTGCGCGGGCAGGCTGCTCTCGACTGCCTTCCAGAGTCTTTCGGCACTAGCCGAGGTATGTCGGGAGCGGATATCGGTGTAGACCACCTCACCTGCCCAGGCGGGGTCGCTGGGTAGCTGCGCGGCCGTCCCGGTATTCCAGGTGGTTTCCACCTGGCCTCGGGCGATGCGGGCTAGTGCTAGCGAGACCGACTTCTGGTATGGCGTTAGACCCTCCTGCGGGGGCGCGATGATGGTGTCGATGTCGTGGTTGTCCATTACCGCGTCACAGTGCAGCGACTCCACCAGCGGGCGGGCCAGCCCGGGCGGGATGGGGGTCACCAGTCCCACCCACAACGAGGCGATCCGCGGAGTAAGCACCGGCAGTACCAGGATGCGCCGTGGCCGCAGTCCGGCGACCTGAGCGTAGATCTGCATCATGTCGCCGTACTCGAGCACGTCAGGGCCGCCGATGTCCCATTCCCGTGCTGTCGGCACCGAGCAGGTGGCCGCGGCGACGAGGTAGTAGAGCACGTCGCGGATTGCGATCGGCTGAATCTTGTTGTGCACCCACTTCGGCGTTGTCATCACCGGCAATCGGTCGGTGAGGTGGCGGACCATCTCGAAGGACGCCGATCCCGAACCGACGACGACCCCGGCCTGCAACACCACGGTTTCAATACCGGAGGCAATCAGGATCTGGCCGACCGTGGTCCGGGACTGTAGATGCGTGGACAGTTCGGCGCCGGCCGGGTGGAGCCCGCTCAGGTAGATGATCCGGCGCACTCCGGCCTTGCCGGCGGCGTTGACCACGTTGTGGGCGGCCCGTCGTTCCTCGGCGGCGAAGTCCTTCTCGAAGCCCATCGAATGCACCAGGTAGTACACGATGTCGACGTCGGTGAACGCGGCTTCCAGCGAGGCGGCATCACCGAGATCGCCCCTGGCGACTTCGATGCGGTCGTGCCAGGGCGCCCCGGCAAGCTTGTCGGGATTGCGGGCCAGCGCCCGTACCGCGAACCCGCTCTCCAGAAGCCGGGGCACCAGACGTCCGCCGATATAGCCAGTGGCACCGGTCACCAAGCACCGGCGTTGCGCATCGGTCATCCGCACTAGCCGGTTAGTGGACAGCGCTTTCGCCGTTGCTAGCCCCGTTGAGGCCGTCTTGATGTTCGCGCAGTGCGGTCAAGGCACGATGCTCGGCTGTGTGTGCCGACTCCCGTAACGCGGCATCCTCCGAGCCTGGGTCAGCGAACAGGAAGCTACCGCTGCCGGGGCTTCCACCCGAGCCAAGCTTGTTCATCCGCTTGGGCAGCGGTGCGCCCTGGTATTCCAACGGGATCGGGTGGCCGTGATCATCGACGGGGCCGAGTGGTTGGTGTAGTTCGATGTAAGCGCCGTGCGGCAGCCGTTTGATAATTCCGGTCTCGATGCCGTGTTCGAGGACTGCGCGGTCACTGCGCTGCAATCCGATGCACCACCGATAGGTAATGAAGTAGACGATCGGTGGCAGTATCACCATGCCGATGCGGCCAATCCAGGTGGTCGCGTTTAGTGAGATGTTGAATTTGTAGGCAATGATGTCGTTCATCGCGGCAAGAGTCAGCAACATGTAAAACGCAATAGCCATGGCGCCAATGGAGGTGCGCACCGGAACATCCCGAGGGCGTTGCAAAAGGTTGTGGTGGGCGTAGTCGCCGGTGAATTTCTTTTCCAGAAATGGATAGACGATCAGCAGGGTGAAAACAAGA
>JAIENC010000185.1 GCA_019751635.1 Mycobacteriaceae bacterium | reverse complement strand
TGCGGCGCAACAGCGGGCCGGCCCTGCTGGCCGGCCCGGTCACCAGACGACACCGAGCCACCGAAAACCTGCGCGGATCGCCCCGACGATGCACTCACTGGGATAAACGGCACATCCCGAGCCACGGACGCCGCAACGGGCGGTGCGTCACCCTCGAAGTCGGGTGCGGAATCTGTCGACACAGCTGGCGCAGTGTGCCGCGGGCCCGCCGCACTAGCCCAGCTGGGTGTGGCAGCCACCGTCGCGCCACCCACAACGGCGGTCGATCCAGCAGGCCCGCTAGCCAGTCCAGACAGTGCCGCAGCAGAGTCAGCAGTGACCTTGCGGGCCGCCGCGGCAACAGCGCGGTAATCAACGTGGTTGGCTTGATCTGCCGCCACAAGAGAATTGCCCCGGCAGTAGGCTAACTGACCGCCGCCCGCCGCGACAAAAGGCGGACACAGCACGAGCGCTAACGAATAGGTGAAAAACAAGATGGCCTCTTCATAGGAGCCCAAACGCTCTATAATTGCGACCGCAATAAAGAGCACCACAAGCGAATCTTGGAGCATGCCCAGGTTAAATTGGGTCTGCGAGACGTGGCGGGCGTGCTCGTTGACAAGCTTTGCCATTGTGGCGTCGTTATCGGCCAATGTTTGGACTTGCTCCAGCAACGTCTGCGTGGCCATGTCATAGCCGCTCGCCGCTCCACCGTGCCAGCTCAGTGCAGCAGCCTGCAGCAGTAGCGCATCGATCCGAGTGGCTTGCTGTGCGCCATCGGTGAAGTAGTCGCCATTCTCCGGCGAGTAGGGATTGCCAATGGCGGAAAACCCGAAGGGAGCGCTCACCCCAACAAATTCCTGCATTATCGCTAGCAGACCGATAGAGCAAATAGTGAAAAATTTCGCTGGAGTTATTTTATAACCCCGATAAACATCTGCTTCACTGCCCATTTTTCGCACAAGCCATAAAAATCCTACAACAAAGGCCGCCGGCACGGTAAAACCGGTGGTTAAATCGCCGTCAAGATCCTCGGCCATAAACACTCCTCAATAAGGCATTTTTTGGCATACACAAACTCTGGAACGCAACATTTTTCAGCACCGTCAACGCTGATGAGCCACCGCCCAGCATACTTCAACTTAGGTGAGTAAATGTTCCGCGTACTGAGATCTGGACTACGCGCAGGGTCTACGGCGAGCAAATTACCTAGGCTAAGAATCCCCGATTAGGGGCCACGCCACGCCCACCCCTCGTAGGATTGGTGCAGCATTGCGGCTGTGCCGTCACCAGAAGGGGAGCCACCGTTGTCGGCGTATGTGATCGCAGCACCGGAGGCCGTTGCCGCCGCGGCGGCGGACTTGACCGGGATCAGAGCGGTGATTGGGAGCGCCGCCGCGACGGCCGCCCCGGCCACAACGGGAGTTGTCGCCGCAGCCGGCGATGAAGTATCCGCGCTCGTCGCACGCCTGTTTGGCAGCTTTGCCGACACCTTTCAGGCGCTGACTACTCAGAGCACACTGCTTCACGCCCAGTTCGAGCAAGGCCTGCGCGCGACGGGGGCCGCGTATGCGGCCGCTGAGGCCGCCAATGCGGCGCCGCTACAGACGCTCACCAGCACGGTTGCCGGCTTGGGGACGTTCCCACCCCTCGAACAGCTGCTGGGGCGGCCGCTGTTGGCTACCAGCGGCACAGCAGCCGCCGGCAGCGGGGCGGGAGCACACACTCCGCTCGGCACACTGCTTGATACGGCAACCAACGCAACAGGACTCGGCGGGGCGGTGAACTATCCGGCCGCTGAAACCCTCAACGCCCCGGCCACCAATGGGGTGACTGGAGTTAAGACGGGGTTTTCTTTCTTGCAGATCCCGATTGGCCCGTCCTCTTTCCTGGGGATTCCGATCGGGCCGTTCTCCTACCCCGCCCCCGCGAACTGGTATTTCCCCACCCAAGTTGACGGTTCAGTGCAGGCCAACGGGGTTATTTATCTGCAACACGGCTTCGGCGCAACGGGGTGGTTCTACGGACCGCTGGCTACACAACTGGCGCAGCAGACCAATAGTGTCGTGGTGGTTCCCACGCTCCCGTCCATTCCGTTGCCATTCGGCTTGTGGCTGAACAGCCCACAGATGCAACAGGGCGTGGCATCGCTATTTCTCGGCAACCAGACCGCGCTGAACATCAGCGCGAACCAGGCCGGCTACCAGGGCACCCTGCCGGAGCATTTCATCTTGGCTGGACATTCTGCCGGTGGCGGCCTGGCTACCATTGCTGCCGGCAACTACGTTACCGCTATCGGGGCTAATCCCAGCGCCAACAATCTTCTTGGCGTGCTGATGTTCGACGGGGTGGCAAACAATTCAACGGCGTTCGGGGCGGCGGTAGCCAGCTTGCAGGCGTTGCATACTCCGGTCTACGTGGTGGCTGCGCCACCCCAACCGTGGAATGCCTTCGGCGCCACCACCAATCAACTGGTCAGTCTGTATCCGGGGCAGTTCACCGGGGTCGAGATTGTCCACGGTTCGCATGTCGACTCGATGCTGAGCGGAAGACCGCTCATCGACTTTGCCCTCCAGGTGGTGACCGGGTTCTCTCCACCAGGCGCCACCGCCGCCGTCTACACCCTGTCCACCGGCTGGATCAATGACATCTACGCCGGGGCCGGACCGCTCGACCCGGTGTACGGCATTTACGGGCCTACCGGCGGCTATGTACCGCCCGGTGGTCAGCCTCTCATCCTGGGGCAGGCCGCCGGGATCGTCTTGCCGATGTGACCGGCCGCAGCGAAAGCATCGGCCGCCGGTTCCGGCGCAATGAAATCTCCCCTACCCAGGTCAGCAGCCTTGGCCACACTGCGATGACCCCACCCCGCGCAAAAACGTTGTTCATAACATGAAATTTTATTCGCGATAATTGACAAGCGTATTGGTTTTCGCGTAACTTTCGTCGCATGAACACGGTTCGACCCCCAGCAACAACCACCCCCGGTGGTGATGAGCAATGAGCGTCATCCTCGTCACGGCGTTGACAGCGCCCCTGATCGCCGCACTGTGCGCACTCGTGGCCGGTTCCCGATACCCGCGAGCGGTCGGCCGGTTAGGCGTTGCCGCCGCGGGCACCGGCGCAATCTCAGCGCTGCTGATCGGGGCTCACGTCACGATTCACGGCCAGGTATCGGCCACCCTGCGCTCTGTTGACGCAACCGTGATCGCCCAGCTGGGAGCTGATCGGCTTAGCGCCGTGCTGCTGGTGCTGGTGTTCGGAGTCAGCACCGTTGTGCAGATCTTTGCGCTGCGCTACCTGGCCTGCGACAGCCGATCCGGATGGTTCACCGCCGGAACCGGCTTACTGACTGCCGCCTCCGCCGGTCTGATGACCTCAGGAACCTTGATAGGTCTGGCCGTGTGCTGGACGGCGTCCGGTGCCGCATTGTGCATGCTGCTGGCCACCTACTGGGAGCTGCCCGCCGCCCGCGACGGCGTGCGGCGCACGGTACACGCATTTCTCCTCGGCGATTTAGCCTTATGGTTGGCGGTCGGCTTGCTCACCGCCCAGTGCGGCAACATCACCCTGTTCGACCTGAACCCCAACCTAGTCGAGCACCCGTCGGCATCATCACTGATCGCGGCCAGCTTGATCGTCATAGCGGCCCTGTCGCGATCAGCACAGATTCCGTTCCACCGCTGGCTGCCGGCCACTCTGGCTGCACCGACCCCGGTCTCGGCGATGCTGCACGCTGGCGTCGTCAACGCCGGCGGGGTACTACTCGTTCGATTGAGTCCCATCGTGAGCGGATCCGGCATCGCAATGGGCCTAGCATTCGCTGCTGGCACTCTGAGCACGCTCTACGCCAGCATCGTCATGCTCACCAAAACCGACATCAAAGGCTCCTTGGTGTATTCCACCATGGCCCAGATGGGCTTCATGATCATCACCTGTGGGCTAGGGCTCTCCGCCGCCGCGGTATTTCACCTGGTAGGACACGGTTTCTACAAAGCCACCTTGTTCTTATCGTCGGGTTCAGTGATAGCCAAACGCCGCCAGAAGGCAGCACGGCCACCAGCACCGAAACTGACCGCGACCCGACGGGCTACCGTCCAGCTCACGGCGATGATCCTGCCCGCCGCAGCGTTGTATGCAGCCAGCAGCATCGTGCGACTGCCCAACGCCGAGCATGGCTCAACACATGTGCTGCTGATCTTTACCTGGGCCACTGCCACGGCAGCGTTAATCGGCTGGTTAGCGCGCAACCCAGGAATGCGGGCCGTCGGGTTGGGAGTTGTGGCGCTGCTCATCGCGGCCATCGCCTACGTCACGCTGGTAGAGGCCGTAACCGGATTCCTGGCACCCGCTCTGCCCCCGGTCATCGTGCCGGCCGCCTCAGCAGCGGGCGTGATCGCCGTGGCCGGCATCCTGGCGGCACTAGCCCTGCTGCGCCAAGCCGCGGCCAACGGGTGGACGGGGCGGCTGCAGCGCGCCCTGTACGTCAAAGCAGTTGCCGCCGGCCATGTGCCAGCAACCCGCCCGCAACCTCTGTCCACCACCGATCACCTCACTCGCCAACTGACGGGAGCATTCCAGTGACCATCGTGGCCGACCACACCGCAACAATCGATACCCACCGCGCGCAGCTGCGTAGCGACGTCAACCTAGCCGCCCGGGTGATACCGACGCACTATCCGATCGAGACCTTTATCGCAGTCAACCCGCTGGCCGGGCTGGAGTCGATGCCCTTCGAGCAGGCGATCCGCCGCGCTGCGGACCTCTACGGCAGTGCTGGGGTGCTCGACGAAACCACCTATCGTGACCTGTATCGAGCCGGCCGGATCACCGACGCCGACCTCAAGTCGATGTTGCGGATCCGCTATCCGGCATTACTGGATGGCGAGCCCGTTCGACTAGGCGAGGAAACGAAAACACCTTTCGAGCTCTTACGGGCCGACTTACTCAACGGCAGCATCGTCGGAAAACCGATCCGGCGCAACAAAATTCGTAGCGAGCAAACCGCATCCGAAGTCGCCGATCAGGTCGATGCGCAGACCGCAAAATGGTGCACCGCCTACTTCGGTTCACCCGCGGCGGGCTGGCCGATGCCCGACCACCACAAGGGCTTTTACACCGCCTGGCGCACCCTGGCCGCCAGCGACCACACCCTGACCCGTAGGGCCCGCGCGGCACTGCGCAACGTGGCCGAGCGGGCCGAGGACGCCGCCCTGCAAGCACTGGCACAGCTGGGGGTCATTGACGATGATCGCATTACCTATTTACAAGCCCATCTGACTCGGCTCCCGGGCTGGGCCGCTCATGTTCGGTGGACCGCCGAACGCCAGAGCGGTATCAACCTGCTCGACTACCTCGCCGTGCGGCTGACCTACGAAGCAGTGCTGTTAGCTCAGCACAGTTCCAGCGCGAAATCCGAGGTCGCCACGCCGGCTCAGCAGCACATCCCTTCAGCCCGCGAACGGGCCATCGAACTGGTTGGGTTGTGGGGGCTTACCGATGTCAGCGACAACGAGTTGGCCGGTGCCGCACGCGTGTTGTCCACATTGCCGGTCACGACACGACAGATTGTCTGGCAACAGGCCTACGAAGCGCATTACCGCGACGCTCTGCTGCGGGCCCTAACCGACACCCCGACGCACCATCACCATGAGCGCCCACCCGCCCAGCTCGTGTGCTGCATCGACACCCGCTCCGAGGGCCTCCGCCGCCACATCGAGGCCCGTGGCCCTTACCAAACCCTGGGTTTTGCCGGGTTCTTCGCGGTCGCCGTGCGGTTCACCAGCCTGCTCGGTGGTGCACCCAACGATCTGTGCCCGGTGCTGATCAGTCCCGAACACGAAGTGCACGAGAGCCCGGCACCGGCGGGGGTGGCGGCGGCCGGGCGCCAGCGCGAGGGCAACCTGATCATGGCCGGTGCCGAGGCCGCATTTTCCGCCGCCAAACAGGCCCTCATCGCTCCGTTCGCGTTGGCTGAAGCAGCGGGCTGGGTGGCCGCTCCGTGGGCAGCCGCTAAAACGCTCAGTCCGCTGGCCAGCGGTACGTTGCGACGCGCACTACGCAACCGACTAGCACCTCCAGCTCCCACCGTGCTGTCCATTAACGACACCATG
>JAIENC010000068.1 GCA_019751635.1 Mycobacteriaceae bacterium | reverse complement strand
TATGCGATCGCTAAGTCGCTGGCTGTGGCGCCGTTTGCCGACTTGCTCTGGATGGAGACCAAGACCGCTGACCTTGCCGATGCCCGGCAGTTCGCTGAGGCGATCCACGCGGTGTTCCCGGACAAGATGTTGGCCTACAACCTGTCGCCGTCGTTCAACTGGGACACCACCGGCATGACCGATGAGGAGATGCGGGCCTTCCCCGAAGAACTCGGCAAGATGGGCTTCGTCTTCAACTTCATCACCTACGGTGGCCACCAGATCGACGGGCTGGCCTCCGAGGAGTTCGCCACCTCACTGCGCCATGACGGGATGCTTGCCCTGGCCCGCCTGCAGCGTCAACTGCGTCTTATCGAATCCCCTTACCGCACACCGCAAACCCTCGTTGGCGGGCCGCGCAGCGATGCCGCATTGATCGCGTCTTCCGGCCGCACAGCGACCACCACAGCAATGGGCGCCGGTTCAACTCAACACCAGCATCTGGTGCAGACCGAGGTGCCCAAGAAGCTGCTGGAGGAGTGGCTGACGCTCTGGGGCGAGGAGAACCAACTTGGCGAGAAACTTCGCGTGCAGTTGCGGCCGCAGCGTGCTGGCTCGGAACTGCTTGAGCTGGTTATCTATCGCGAAGGCGCTGATGCTGAAGACAAGCTCGCTAACGTGATCTTTGCGCCGTTCCAGGACCGGCGGGGCAGCAACATCCTCACGGTGCGTGACCAGAACACCTACGCGGAGAAGCTGCGGCAGAAGCGTCTGATGACCCTAGTGCACCTTTGGCTGGTGCACCGCTTCAAAGCCGACTCGGTGCACTACGTCACACCCACCAAGGACAACCTCTCACAGACCGAAAAGATGAAGTCCTACGGCATCTTCAGTGAGGTCAACCAAGAAGTGGGGATTATTGTCGCCGACGTGGATCACACCAGCATCGCCGATCTGCTGGCACCTGACCGCGCCGCATTGTCGCGACTGATTCACAAAGCCGAGGCCTAACCGCCACCGCACACACCTGGGCACAGATGAGTACGACAGCGCCGTTTAGTACTCGTCTCACAGATTTCTTCGGAGTGCGGCACCCCATTCTGCTCGCACCCATGGACCAGGTGGCCGGCGGTCGGTTAGCTGCGGCGGTGACAACCGCCGGTGGTCTTGGCATCATCGGCGGGGGCTACGGTGATCTAGAATGGCTACTGCGCCAATGCGATGCAGCACAGGGCGTCAGGTTTGGGGTTGGTTTTATCACCTGGAGTATGGCCAGAAACCCTGAGCTTCTCGATATTGCCCTAGCCCGGCAACCCGAGACGATCTTCCTTTCTTTCGGTGCGCCGGCAGTGTTTGTCGATCGAATTCACCAGGCCAACGTTTCGCTTACCTGCCAGGTGCACACGCGCGAGCAGGCGCGCCAAGCCCTGGACAGCGGCGCCGATGTCCTGGTGGCCCAAGGCAGCGAGGCGGGCGGGCATGGGATGAGTGCTCGCTCAACATTTACCCTCGTGCCCGAGGTTGTCGACCTCGTCGCGCAGCGCTCGGCGCAGATCCCGGTGGTGGCGGCCGGAGGTGTCGCCGACGGTCGCGGCTTGGCAGCTGCGCTAGCGCTCGGCGCCGACGGCGTGCTGCTTGGCACTCGGTTCTGGGCCTGCCAGGAGGCGCTGGTGACACCGCAAGCCCACCAGCGGGCGCTGCATGCCGGTGGCGACGACACCATCCGCACTCAGGTCTATGACATAGTGCGGCAACGAGATTGGCCTACCGGATATGACGCGCGACTAATAAGCAACGCCTTGATCAAGGCATGGCACGGCAAGGAAGCCGAACTGCTCGCGCACCTACCGGAAGCGGTGTCTGATTTCCAGAGAGCAGTTGCCGCACAGGACTACGATGTGATCACCCCGCTTGTTGGGGAAGCCATTGGGCTGATTAGTCGCATCCGCTCAGCAGCCGAGATCGTGGCCGAGATGATCGGCGACGCCGCACGGATTCTGAATCGCTAAGTACCTAACTTTCACCCGATGCTTATTTGATCGCCAGCGGATTGGTTGGGGAGCCAACGCCGCCAGTGAATTTCAATACCGGCGCAGAGAGTAGAAATTCATAGACGCCGTCCCGCGCGCAATCGGCTGCGAGGTCTTCTAAGTCGAACATCTCGCCGAGTAAAAGGCCCATATCGCGGATCGCAATCATGTGTACGGGAAAGGCTTCCTCACTGGTTTCGGCGGGAATGACTTCCACCGCCCAGTTGTCGCTGGCGACCGCCGCCACGTCGTGCTCGTGTAGCTAGCCACAGCAGTCCAGACCGATACCGGGCTCCTCCGCGAGGAAAGCACGGCCGTCGCCGTCCTGCACGAATTTACGGCGCCATCCTGTGCGAATGAGCACAATATCGCCCGAACGCAGCTCGACCTGTTGATCGGCAGCAACCTGGTCGAGCTCATTGGGAGTGATGACGTGTCGAGGGGCCAACCAATCGACGCCGGCATAAGCCGCAACATCGAGCAGCACGCCGCGACCCATAATGCCTTTGCCCTGGGTCTCAATGCCCAACCGGTGGGCGCCATGAACGTCGACAGCGCTGCTCGGGACACCGTTGTACATCATCTCGTCGTAGTAGACATGCGCCAGCGCATCCCATTGAGTGCCAGCCTGTAAGGGCATAAAGACGTAATCGTCGTTATAGCGCTGCACCCCATGCGCGGTGCCGCGCCCACCGAGGACCGACATAAGCCGCACCGGGTTAATCCGGCCGCCGCCACATTGGGGGCCGTTATGATCCAGCGGTATGCCTAAGTCGAAAATCTCGCCGCGACGCACTAAGCCAGCGGCTTCCTGAACACATGCGGCGGTAATCAGATTGCGGGTGCCGAGTTGATCATCCGCTCCCCAACGACCCCAATTACTCAGCCTTTGCGCCAGCTCACGGTGCGCCCATCAGCTGCGTAGTGGATCACCACTATCCCTCCTGTCGCGCTTACCGCATGGCCAAGACTAATGTCGCTGTCTGAGTGCGCTACTGAGGGGGTTGCGTTCATGACCGCTGAGGCGGTGTTCGTTTTCGACCGGGTTGTGGTCGAGCGCAACGGTCTACGCGCCCTAGATCTGTTTACCGCAGTCGTGCCGGCCAGTGGCCTCACCGCAGTGTTTGGGCCATCCGGATCGGGAAAATCGACAATGCTGAGATTAGCTAATCGGTTAGAAGTTCCTCACGAAGGCCGGGTGTTATTTCGCGGCACCGATATTTCCAGTCTGGATCCGTTAGAGCTGCGCCGCCGGGTGGGCATGGCTTTTCAGCGGCCCACACCGTTTCCCGGTACCGTCGCCGAGAACTTGCGGGTAGCCGACCCGCAGGCCAGCGAGCCGCAGATGCGGGAAGTGCTGGATCGGGTGGCGTTGACCGGTTCTTGGTTGGAGCGCGATGCGACGATGCTCTCCGGCGGCGAAGCACAACGAATGTGCTTGGCCCGCACCATGATTGCCCGGCCAGAGGTGTTGTTACTCGATGAGCCAACAGCGGCGGTGGACGCCGAAACTACCCGGATCATCGAAGCAGCTGTCCGCGAATGGGCCGATAAGGGCATGACCGCCCTGTGGGTCAGCCATGATGCGGCACAGGTGCAACGGATCGCTGATCGGGTGCTCCGGGTCGATAAGGGGCGCTGCGTGGGGATCGAATCGGTCCTTAACAGCCCCGGATCCGGGCCGGTACCCCAGTGAACGGCCCGGTCAGCTGGGTCGGATTGGCGACTTCGTTGGCGCTGGTTGTGGTCGCTGCCGCGATCTCGCTATGGCAGCGGCTGGGCCTGGAACGCCAGGTTATGTGGGCGGCGATCCGCGCTCTAGTGCAGTTGCTGCTGGTAGGGGCGGCGTTGGCGTTGCTCTTGGAGCCCGGCCGTTCGCTGTGGTGGTCCTGGGCCTGGGTAGCAGGCATGATCTGTTATGCCGGCGACGTCACCCGACGGCGGGCTCCCGAGGTTTCCCAGCTGGCACCGTTGGCTATCGCCGCATATGGCGTGACAGCGATCGTGACCCTGGGGGTGGTGTTTGGGTTGCGGGTCTTCCCACTCAGTGGCCGAACTCTGGTACCGCTGGCTGGCATGATGATTGGTAATTCCATGACAGCTACCGTGCTGGTGGCACGGCGCTTGGTTGACGAGTTACGCGACAAACGCGACGAGGTTGAAGCCCGGCTCGCGCTTGGCCAGCCGGCCCGTCAGGCAGCCGCCCCCTACGTGCGTACCGCGCTACGCTCAGCGGTGTCGCCGCAGATCGAAACTACCAAAGCGACTGGGCTGGTGTTTCTGCCCGGCGCCATGACTGGGCTCATCATGGCTGGTGTGCCGCCCCTGCAAGCTGTTCTGGTCCAGGCCGTCGTCATGTTCTTGATCCTTGGCTCGGTGGCAACCACCACGGTTGTGGTAGCTCTGGGGTTGGTACGCCGCGTATTCACCTCGGACCACCGCCTGGTGCCGCTGCCCCGTCGGCCGGACACTATCCGTGCTTAACTATGCGAGCATGTTGTTTGATACGCCTTCCGCCGATCACGTGGAGCAGTGATGAGCGGGTCTCCCTTGAGGGAGGTTTCTTTGTCGATCCCGTGGCGACAACAACTTCCTGGGAAGGAACAATCCGGTGTCTGAAAACGAAACTCCAGCTATCCCCTGCCCCGCCCCGCAGGCACATCGGCCGTTGACCAACCGGGACTGGTGGCCGAACCAACCAGACCTATCAGTACTGCACAAACACGGGCCGCAAGCCGCTCCGCCGAGCGCGAACGTCAACTACGCAGCGGAGTTCGCCAAACTTGATGTCGAGGCACTCAAGCACGACATCATCGCCGTGATGACGACATCGCAGGATTGGTGGCCAGCCGATTACGGACACTACGGGCCGTTTTTCATCCGCATGAGCTGGCATGCTGCCGGTACGTACCGCATCCATGATGGCCGTGGTGGTGCCGGCGAGGGCACACAGCGTTTTGCCCCGCTCAATAGCTGGCCCGACAACGTGCTCCTAGACAAGGCCCGCCGGTTGCTATGGCCGGTCAAGCAGAAGTATGGCAGCACCATCTCCTGGGCCGACCTCATCGTGTTCGCCGGCAACTGCGCCTATGAATCGATGGGATTCACTACATGTGGATTCGGCTTTGGCCGACACGACATCTGGGAACCGGACGAGATCAACTGGGGCCCTGAAGACACCTGGCTCGGCGATGCGCGTTATCGCGGCAACCGAGAACTGGCCAAGCCTTTAGGGGCTGTCCAAATGGGCTTGATCTATGTGAACCCAGAAGGCCCTAACGGTAAACCAGATCCACTGGCCGCCGCCGTCGACATCCGCGAGACATTCGGACGGATGGCAATGAATGATGTGGAGACAGCTGCCTTGATTGTCGGCGGCCATACCGTGGGCAAAACCCACGGCGCTGGCCCAGCAGACTTAGTTGGCCCGGAACCCGAGGCCGCGCCCATCGAGCAGCAAGGTTTGGGCTGGAAAAGCTCCTTTGCTAGCAGCAAAGGCAGGGACGCGATCGGCAGCGGGCTTGAGGTTGTCTGGACACCGACTCCGACAAAATGGGACAACAGCTTCCTGGAAACCTTATACGGCTACGAATGGGAACTGATGAAAAGCCCCGCCGGCGCCTGGCAATGGACCGCGCAAGACGGCGCCGGCGCGGGCACCATCCCGGATCCTTTCGACTCCACCACCAAACGCAGTCCGACCATGCTGACAACAGACCTGTCGCTGCGGATGGACCCGGTGTACGGCAAGATCACCCGCCGCTGGTTGGACCACCCTGAAGAGTTGGAACAGGAGTTCGGTAAGGCGTGGTACAAGCTGCTACACCGCGACATGGGCCCCCTCTCCCGCTACCTTGGGCCTTGGATAGCCGAGCCTCAGCTATGGCAAGACCCGGTGCCCAAGGTTGACCACGAACTCATTGATCAGACCGACATCGCCACGCTAAAAACTGCGATTGCGCAGTCGGGCTTGACGATCTCCCAGTTGGTTGTCACCGCCTGGGCCTCAGCAACGAGTTTTCGCGGCACCGATAAACGCGGTGGGGCCAATGGGGCA
>JAIENC010000164.1 GCA_019751635.1 Mycobacteriaceae bacterium | reverse complement strand
CGTCGCGAGGGGTGCGGGCGGCAGCCTCCTTGCGTCGGCGGCCGCCCTCCGTCTTCGCGGTCGTGCGTGGAGTCGGCGCTGCCGAACCAGCCGCTGCAGCTAACGGCGGGTGCATTGTTGGTTTTCACCGCTCCGCGAAACCGCGACGCCCCTTCGGGCGTCCCGCCGTAGCTGAGCTATTTCGTTCGGCCTCAGGAGGCGGCGGAGGGGCGGATAAGCGGCCCGCTCCCGTAGCGCATCGCTCGATGGGTGGGTGATTCGCGTCAAAGTGCGTACTGGTTGACGGGGCCGTTTCGCGTCAAAGCGCGTAAGGGGTATCCCGACTTCGGAGGGCCGATGATGAACCAGTCGCCGGACGGCGTGCGAGCCTGGATCGAGTTGGACGACTTCGACCGTGAGTTCGTGACCCAAGCCATGGCACACGGCGTCACCCCGGCGGCCGCGATCCGCGCCCGGTACACCACCCTGCTGGAAGACCGCGTCGCGGACGGCGGCACCGTCCGCTTCCCTGCTGCGGGAAGGCGGCAGTGGAAGGAGGTTCACATCCCGCACACCTACCTCGCCCCGCTCGTCGAAAAGCTCATCGCCTGCGGGCTGGAACGGACGGCGCGGCACGGGCTAAACAAGTTCGGCCGCCAGTCGGCGGCGAACGCTCTCACCCAGGGCTTTTTCGTCATCGATTACCACACGCGGCCCCGGCCCGCCCTCGACCCGAACGCCGGGGTGGACGCGGCAATGGACGGGCTGCCGCTGACAGATGCGGTCCGTGCGTACTGGGATGCGCACCGCGAGCAGATCAGGCTGGCGGTGGAGGAGGGGGTGAATCGGGCCGTCGAGCGGGAGTACGCCGGCCGAGGCCGTGAAGCCCTCGTCCGGGCCGCGCTCGCGGACGTACTCCTCACCGGGGGTGAGCCGGGGGAACCGGGCGGGGTGATGCGGGTGACGCAACCGCGGTGGGTGTCGAGCCGGGCGTCCGCGGTGGTAACGATGGAGATGCGAGAGCGGTACGGGAAAGACTGGCGGCGGGGCCAGATGGCGGCCGCGGAACCGCGAGGGGAAAGGCCATGACGACAGACGACATCATCGACCGCGGCGAGGTGGCGTTCGAGCACTCCGACAACGGGTTCGTGCTGCCCTGCTCCCCGCCGCGACGGGTGTTCCGCTGGCAGGGGAAGTTCGCCGTCCGGCATCCCGACTTGGGCGACACTGGGCCGTTCGACACCCTAGTCGAGGCGCTGCGGGCGGACGACGCCGACCTGCTGCGGGTCACGTCCGGCAGCGGCGGCATCGACTGCCCGCTGCTTTCGGCCGACGAGTTGGCGGGCCTGCTAGGGTCTGATGGGGACGAGGTGGAGTTGGACATCAACGGGGAGCCGTGGGCGTTCCGCGACGGCGAATGGCAGCGGGAGGAGCCATGACCGACGGCCGACCGGCACCCGGTGAACGGGTCTGCCACAACTGCGCTCACCTCCGCTGGCTGGTGGCGCTGGGGCTGGGCCTGCGGTGCAAGCACCCGGCAAACGTCACCGATGGCCGCGAACTCCAGGTGCCGAGCCGCCGGCACACTTGCCCGCACTTCTTGCCGAAGAACGAGCCCGGCCCGACGCCGTCTTCGCCCGCCGAATGATCGCGTTACATGCCCAAAGAGTTCATCCCTCCCAAGTTCAAAAGGATCGGGTTCGAGGCAGTGTAGGCGGCCGAACCATCCGCTGCAGCAGACCGGGGCCGCCTTGTTAGTTTCTGGAAGTTCATAGGTCTCCGAGGCGGCCCCGGCTGCTGAGCTATTTCGTGCGGCTTCAGCGCAAGGGTACGCGCGTTTCCCCTACGGTTTTGGGCGCGTCCTCTTGCGGGCGGCGTAGCGGCGCGGTAAGCTGCCCAGGGTCCGCTACCCCGTCCTGGGAGCCGCTCCGTGGCTCGGAGCGCTGCCCCACGGCGCGGGCGCCCGCAACAATCTCTCGTTTTCCTGCCTGCATTATCCCAATATTAGAGCGCGCCGGCGCGCTCTAGCAAGTCGGGCCCGGCGCGCGCTAGTATTGGGACTGCTGTGATAGGAAATAGAGGGAGTCCGTTGCGTGGCCGTCGGTTACGTCGTTTTGACAGGGGTAGTGGGCTCCTTGTTAGAGCGCGCTTGGCGCGCGCTCGAATAACATGGTTCGGCCAAGCGGGACACATCTGTGATGACGGGGAGGACCGGGCGCGCGTCTCAAGCAAGACGAAGGAAAAGGACCTAATGCTCGTCGTACGGTTTATCCATCCTGTTGACCTCCCCGAATTTGCGACCTTCGGCCTACCTGTCCAGTCCGCTCCGATCACACTGCCTGCCGAACCGATCCGGAGGTTGTACGGAGCCTATGTGGACGAGTTGAAGCGGCGGTTGACTGGAGTCGAATGGACGCCCCCCGCAGGGATGGACTGGATCACCGAGCGAACCCGGCAAGCCGACAAGCGACTGCAGGACGAGTTGCAGCGCGTCTCCCGGATTCTGGCGGCGCTCGACAGGGCCTGCGCCGGCGAGGTGGGTGTGGAACTGGGCGACAACGTCCACCCCTGGTGGTTCTGTTCGCAAGTGATTCTCGGGAAGGGATTCGCCCACATCGGTTGCCCGGCCTGTGGTCAGGGCTATCCCCCCTCCCAGAGTGAGGTTCAACAGTGGTCGACCCCAGAGGGCGCGGTCTTCGGCCGCCGCGTGACCTGTCCGGCGGACCACAACTTGTATGTGTGTGCCGAAGGCGAGTACGAACCCCGTGGCCCTTGCTGCGTCGCGTGGGAGCCGAGCTCGATCCGCACGCTGGTCCGACCCGCAGTATCAGATGGGGCGTTGGTCACCAATCTATTTTGGTGGCGGTAGGGTGTGCCGCCCCAGGAACTTCCTTTGGCGAGGATCGGCCATAGGCCAGAATGCCGTGGTTAGGTCTTTCGCTATCTGGTAGTTGCGCGAGGCGGCCCGTGTCGAGGGGTAGCTGAGCAGGGTGTAGATATGAGGTGGCGGGGGCGGGGAACGGGTGCGGGCGCGCACCCCGGACGGGGCCGCCGGGGCGGGCCACGGGTCGGATCGGCCCCAGCCGAAGAGGGCGGGGGCGAGGGGCACCCGGCGGGGGAGTCGGCAAGGGCGTCAGCCGTCCCAACGGGATCGACCGCCGGGGGCGGTCGTCACCAAACGAATGGGCCGAAAGCGCTCCCCGTCCCAGTCGAACCACCGGGCGGAGCACGAGGCTCGCGCACCAGAAACGTAACGGGCTTTGCGCCGGGTGCCGCGGGTAGGATAGGCGGGCGGGCCGAGGCGGGTAGCCCCAAGTTCCTGGCACGGTGGGGCAGGTCTCCTGCCAGGCCGCGAACCAGCCGCTGCAGCTAACGGCGGGTGCATTGTTGGTTTTCACCGCTCCGCGAAACCGCGACGCCACTTCGGGCGTCCCGCCGTAGCTGAGCTATTTCGTTCGGCGTTAAACCCCAGCCTGGGGTTTCGCATATCGACCAAGCTCAGCGGAGTACGTGATGACTGACAAGACTGCCGATGCCCTGACCGCGACGAAGACCGAACTCATCAAGATGATCGAGGACGACAAAGATCTAAACGTCCACGCCGTGGCCGACGCTCTGCGAGTGCGGAGCCGGATCAGCGTCACGAACCGCCAGGGCGGGACGATCTGGGTTAAGGTCAGCAAGGCGTGTGGCGCGGGCCAGGATGGGTACTGGGAGATCGGGCCGGGCGGGACCGAGACATGGATGCGGTGCGTGTACCACCGGGTCAACATCCGAGCGAGTAGCATCGCCCACGACGATACCGGCATCTTCGCGGATGTCGAACATACCACGGCGGTGTCCACCGGCTGCAACAGCTACGCTGTCGAGGGCGGCAGCTTCGTGTACCTCGGGCCGCCGGATTGCCTATAAAGCATGCCGTACCAGTCGCTGCACCCGACCGGGGCCGCAGAGCCGGCCCCGGCGGGTGTGCATTGTCGTTCGGCAGAATTGGCGAGGCGGGGGTCTCCGTCGTTGCCCCACGGCCGACGGCCGGGTAGACTCATCTCCGTGGATCGGTGTCCCCCCGACGAGCGAGGCCTGTATGTCATTGACCGACCTGTTGCCCGAAGTGAGCGCGCTGCCGCGACCGGAGAAGGTTCGGCTGCTCCACTACCTCGCGGGGGAATTGGCTGGGGCGGCCGGTGACCCCGTTCTCGACCCGACGGCCGTCTACCCGGTTTGGTCGCCGTACGACGGGTATGAGGCGGCCGACGCGCTCCTACGGTTGCTCGACAGCGAGAGGGCGGCTCCGTGAAGCCCGCCCCCGAGCAATTCCCGTACGC
Organism: Mycobacteriaceae bacterium; assembly: GCA_019751635.1. Taxonomy (GTDB): domain Bacteria; phylum Actinomycetota; class Actinomycetes; order Mycobacteriales; family Mycobacteriaceae; genus Mycobacterium. Next base: position 1,757 of record JAIENC010000164.1, on the reverse strand, counting down.
TGTGGCGGCTCCGGCGGTGGGGGCGGCGGGCCTGATGCCGCTCCTGCCGGTCATCCTGACCGCTGGCGGGGTGTCCGTGACCGTTTCGGGACTGGTCGATTCGGGGGCCGCGGTCAGCGTGTTGCCGCGAGCAGTCGGCGAGCGGTTGGGGTTGAACTGGGATCAACAGACCGTGCCGGTTCGCCTGGGCGGGAGCTTGTCGGGGGACCGCGGCCTGGGGCGTGGTGGTGACAGCGGCGGTCGGTCGGTTCACCCCGGTGCGGCTGGCGTTCGCGTGGGCCGAGTCGGACGGGATGCCGGTCGTGTTGGGACAGATGAACTTCTTCCTCGAGTTCGAGGTGTGCTTGTTCCGGTCCCGCGGGGTATTCGAGGTCCGGCCGGCGTGATCGGGGCGGCGGCGGACGAGTGCCGGGAGGCCGAACCATACGCTGCACCCGACCGGGGCCGCAAAGCCGGCCCCGGCGGGTGAGCTTGGTCGTTCGGCGACAGAGGCTCGACGACCATGCTCAGCGGGTCTACTCCCCGCAAGGGGGAAGGCAACGGCGGTGGCATCGGTTGCCTCGTCGTGGTGGTTCTTGTCATCGGGGGGCTGTTCCTCTACCAGCGGGAGGGCGGCAAGGTCTTCGGGCCGGGTGGGGTAATCGCCCCGCCAAAGGAGCCCGACCCGCCGTTGGTCGCCGGCCTACAGTCGGCATGGGACACCGGCACGTTCTCCCACGATTTGGTGCTCACCAACAACGGGGCGGTGGACCTCGCCGAGGTCGATGTGTCGATTACCCTGTTCCGGGAGGACGGCGAGAAAGTTGCCCTCAAACGGTTCTGGTCGACGTGGACGAAGGGGGAGGCGAAGCGGGTCAACGTTCCGGCCCACCGATACCAGAAGGAGATTGTCCAGGGTACGGCGAAGCGCGGGGGCCAGAAGCTCCGGATCGACGACACCTGGACGACGAATTGGCGGTAGAGCACCGGGGGCCGGCCGAAACACAAGTTCGGCCTTGAAGCCCCGAGCCGCTCAGTTCGCTGTCGGCCGCTCGACTCGCGTTCGGTACAATGGGCGCGGTATCGGAGCCGGGCGACATGCGCGAGTTTATCCAGGTGGACCCGGCCAGCCTCTACCTACCACCGGGCCTCTCCGGTCGCAGGGCGCGGATCCGGTCAAACTCGCCCGGCAGATCGCCACGCACGGCACCGCGCTCGACGGGATGCCGCCGGTCGAGGTGACCCGCGGCCGGGATGGGCACCTACGGCTCAACGACGGGGTGACCCGGGCAACGAGGGCGGCCATGTTGCGGCCCGGCGAGTTGATCGAGGTCGAGGTGATCGCCACCCTGCCGAACCTGGACGTGACCCGGATGCCCCGGGTGGGGGACACGCTGCCATGACCGAGATCGAGCGGAGTGAGATGTTCGCGTCCCTGGCTGAGTTGGCCCGCCGTCACCCGCACTGGCGGGTCGGTCAGCTGGTCGCCAACGTGGCCGGGTGGGCGGATGCGGAGGTGTGGGACGTGGAGGACCGCGAACTGCTGGCCGCGGTCCGGGCACACCTGGGCGTGGAGGCCGGGCCGAACCAGGCGCTGCAGCAGACCGCGGGGGCATGATTGCTTTCCCAGATGTGTAGTTCACCCAGCCCCCGCGGCTGCTGAGCTGGGTCGTTAGTAGGCCCCAAAATCGGAGGTATTCCATCAGCAATTCCCGGAACTGTCAAAAGCCCTAGCAATTCGCTGCAGCTGTTCGTAAACTCAACGGGGCGTTCTCTTA
>JAIENC010000049.1 GCA_019751635.1 Mycobacteriaceae bacterium | reverse complement strand
AGAATCGACCCTGCGTTTTCTGCTGTCGGCAAAATCGGCTTATGTTGACGGCCAAGTGTTTTACGTGGGAGCCGACGATTCCAGCCCACCGGCCGACTGGGATCGCCCGCTAGACGCCCAGGTCGCCATCGTGACCGGGGCGGCCCGCGGGATCGGAGCAACAATCGCCGAAGTGCTCACCCGCGATGGCGCCCACGTAGTTGCGATCGATGTACCCACCGCCGCCGACGCCCTCACCGAAACCGGCACGCGTCTCGGCGGGACCGCGCTGCCATTGGATGTGACCGCCGATGATGCGGTAGATCGCCTCACTGAACACCTCCGACTCCACCACGGCGGACGGGCCGACATCCTGGTCAACAACGCCGGGATTACCCGGGACAAGCTGTTAGTCAATCTGGATGAAGCCCGCTGGAAATCCGTAATGGCCGTCAATCTGCTTGCTCCACAACGGCTTACCGAAGGACTGATAGGCAATGGCAGCATCGGCGCGGGCGGGCGGGTGATTGGGTTGTCTTCGCTGGCTGGTATTGCCGGCAACCGCGGGCAGACTAATTACGCCGCCAGCAAAGCTGGCATGATCGGGCTGACTCAAGCATTGGCGCCAGCGCTGGCACCGAAAGGCATCACGATAAATGCGGTGGCACCAGGGTTTATCGAAACTCAGATGACGGCCGCCATCCCGCTAGCCACCCGGGAAGTGGGCCGCCGACTGAACTCACTGCTCCAGGGCGGTCAACCCGTCGACGTGGCCGAGGCCGTCGCCTACTTCGCTAGCCCAGCCTCAAACGCGGTAACCGGCAATACTATTCGCGTCTGCGGCCAGTCCATGCTAGGCGCGTGAGACAGGTAAGGAACCCGAATCAGTGAGCCAACCAAGCGGTCTGAAAAACACCCTCCGCGCAGTGGCCGGCGCATTGCCCATAGTGCCCCGCGCAGACCACCTACCCGCCCGGACGCTAACCATCACCGACCTGCCCATCGACCGTGCCAACGTTGCCGCCTACGCCGCGGTCACCGGCCTGCGCTACGGCGACACCGTACCGTTGACTTACCCGTTTGTCTTGACCTTTCCGACGGTGATGTCACTGCTCACTGGCTTCGACTTCCCCTTTCCCGCAATCGGATCAGTGCATGTGGAGAACCGCATCACCCAGTACCGCCCGATCACCATCACCGACACCGTGGGGGTGCAGGTCCACGCCGAAAACCTCCGCGAGCACCGTAAAGGCTTGCTTGCCGACCTAGTGACTGAGGTCAATGTGGGTAACGAACCCGCGTGGCACCAGGTGACGACATTCCTCCATCAACAACGGACCAGTTTGTCCGGCTCACCCAAACCACCGCCAACCAAGCAACCGAAACTGCCCCCACCCAACGCCATCCTGCGGATCTCCCCCAGCCAAATCCGCCGGTACGCCGAGGTCAGTGGTGACCACAATCCCATCCACACCTCTGCGATAGGCGCCAAAATATTCGGCTTCCCACAAGTTATTGCGCACGGAATGTTTAGCGCTGCAACGATATTAGCTAATATCGAAGCCCGGTTTGGGCAGCACGTGCAATATTGGGTTCGCTTCGCCAAACCGGTGGCACTACCCGCCACCACCGGGCTTTACCTCGCCCAGGTTGACGACGGCTGGGACCTCACCCTGCGGGACGCCGCCAAGGGCTACCCTCACCTCACCGGGCAGGTGCGGGCGCTGCGCGACGCTCGGTAAGCACCCTGAGCCCGTGTGACACGACAGCGGTGACCAGAAACACCAGAAATAGCCAGGCCGGTGGCCGGGCTAGTTCCCAAACGAAGATCGTGGCCCACACCGGTGAACGTTGAGTGATCGCAAGCACTCCCACCGCGCCGGCCAACGAAATCGCCGGCAAGTGCATATGGCCGCCCAGCGCCAGGTTGGCTGTCAACACAAACAGGGATCCGGCCGCCGCCCCGGTAGCCAGGGCGGGGGTAAGTAGGCCACCGGCTGCGCCAGCGCGCAGGAACAAAGCTGTCAATGCAGGTTTCACCAGCAGGATCACCGCCGCCGAGCTCAACGTCATTTGGCTATTGAGGCTTATCGCCAAGACGCTTCGGCCATTGCCGGGCAGTTCGGGCCACCAGTGCGAACAAATACCGGTCAGCAATCCCGCCGCAGCGATCGCTGGAATCAACCGCCAGGACCGCACCAGCTTGGCCCGGCTGGCCGCAGCCATCAGCCGGTTGAACCCCAACCCCACTACCAGGATGATCGGCGTGAGGACCAGCACATGCACGGTCAGCACCGTCGACCTGTCCGCGCTCGGCCAATCCAGAATCGGATGGTCGTGGGTGGTAGCCGAGCCGACCGCGACCGCCAAGCTGGACGTAATTAACGCCGCCCCCAACGCCCGCGGGTGCCAACTCTTCAGCATGATCCGCATGGTGAACAGGGCGCCAGCTAGTGGGACTGCGTACACCGCACCCAATCCGGCTCCGGCCGCACAGGCCAACAGAATCTCACGGTCCTTGAGCGACAACCGTTTTAGCCATCCGATACCCATATCGCCAAGGACCGCAGCGAATTGACGAGGGGCACCTTCCCTGCCCAATGAAGCCCCGGACCCCACTAGCAGCACCTGCAGCGGAGCATCAATACTCCAGGACAGTCGAGGGATGCGCCGATGGCCCGTGATCGTTGCCGCCAGCGGCGGCACCTCGGTTCTCGACCGTAGCCGCCACCACCCCAAGCCGGCCAGTGCGCCACCAATCATGGGTCCCACCGCACGCCGGATCGGACTGCTGCCACTCACCCCGACCAGGAGCGGGCCGAAACTGTAGTGATACGTCAGATGCTGGACGAAATGCAGCAACATGGTGGTGGCCAACCCGGCAAGTCCGGCCAGCAACCCGATCAGCACGATCGCACAGCTGAACTCAAGGTTGCGACGGACCACGGGAGAAAATCTATGCCATCTAAGGCTCCAGCGGAGCACCCTTGAGCCCGTGCCAAAAAAGGGTGAACATCAACTCAGCCGCGTCATCAACGTCGGTGTCACCAACGCTAACTCGATGAGCTACCGCTTCACCGGCACCCACCAGCGCACCGGCAATGGTGTCAAAGTCATTGTCCGGATTGGCATTTCGAGTACCTGACCGCAACAGATCGGCCACGATATCGGTGATGCGCTCACGCCCTTGACGCACCGTCTGGGTAAACGCCGAGGAGCTGGTGGCCTGGGCGTACATCACGATCCACGATGTCCGGTTGGTGTCAACGTAACGCAGGAAAGACATGACGATATTACGCAGTAAATCCTTGGGGCTCAGCTGCACGGCACTCCCGGCCCGCAAGGCGTCGATGAACCGGGCCAACTCACGGTTCAAACAAGCACCAAACAATTCCTCTTTAGAACCGTAATACAGATACAACATGGGCTTGGAGATGCAGGCCGCCGCAGCAATGGAATCCATTGAGGTCTCGTGGTAACCGTTGGCCGAGAACATCTGGACAGCCGCATCAAGCATCTGCTGCTCACGCACAGCGCGCGGCAGCCGTTTGGTGCCACCCGCCATTTATGCCACCTTTCCCGGAGCGGCGTCTTCCCCTCGAGACGTCTCACCCGCAACGACGAGTTTGCGCATCGGCAGCCTGCCGGAGATTACCGCCCACATCGCGGATTAGGCCCTTTCATCGCCGCCACCCGCTGCACCGCGGTATCGATGGCCGGCATGCTCAACTCGCCGGCGGCCAGCGCCTTGACCAGCCGATCGAGCACCGCCGGCACCTGATCGGTGGTGACCCACAACGCAATGTCGATGCCAGCTTGCAACGTGCGCAGCACCGCCTCGGCCACCCCATAGTGGTCGGCAACCGCGGCCATGCTGGAGAGGTCATCGCTGAACACCGGACCGGTGAAGGGCGGGCCGCCATAACCGCTACCCGCGCGCAGCAATTGCACCGCAGCTGGGCTGAGGCTAGCCGGTTGGTCTCCGGTCAACCCAGGAACCCGCATGTGACCGATCATGACCCCAACCGGGGCCTGACCAACAAGCGTCCGATAGGGCACCAGGTCGTTGCGCTCGAGCTCATCCAGTGGCGGTGTGGTGACTTCGCCGGTATGCGAATCGCCAGAACCGTGGCCATGACCAGGAAAATGTTTGAGCACCGGCAACAAGCCAGCGTCGCGCAGACCCCGCGCATAGGCCTGGGCGTAGTCGGTGACCACGGCCGGATCAGCACTGAAGGAGCGGTCACCGATCACACTGTCTGCTGGGGCGTCGCTGACATCAACTACCGGCGCGAAATCGACCGTGATCCCTAGGTTGCGCATTGCCCGGCCACGCTCCACTGCCATCCGGTACACATCGTCGACGGGATAAGTTTGCGCCAGCACCCGAGCTGACGGAGCGGATCCAATCAGCGACGCCAACCGTGACACCCGGCCGCCTTCCTCATCAACGCTGACCGCGAGCGGCAAGGCCGCCGCGTGGCGGGCAATATCGGCAAGTGAGCCATCGGTCAGCATCGACAAGTCTGTCCAACTGCCCAGGAAGACACCGCCCACCTGGTGATCGACCACAACAGCGCGGGCGTCGGCGGCGTTACGCACCCCGACCATCAGCAGCTGAGCCAGCTTGTCACGAGACGGCAACGTCGTCGGGTCGAGGCAACCTTGGGGCTTCGCTGACGACAAAATCGGCGGCGAAACCAATGGCGATGCAGAACGCTGCGGGTGAGCACCGCATCCGGCGAGCGGTACCGACGCCACCACCAGGGCAGCGATGATGCGCAGCAAAATCATCGGCCCATGGTGCCACGACTCAGATGGTGACGCGCATGAGCACCTAGCGGCGATTCTGCTAGGTTGGCAGCTACCGTTTCTCGACCTCACGCACCCACCGCCAAGGAGCCACCAATGAACCGATTCATTGCGCCCGCTGTCGCGAGCGTGGTGGTCGGTCTGCTCTTGGGAGCTGCCGCAACTTTCGGAGTAACCCTGATGGTGCAGCAGGACACCAAGCCGCCGCTGCCCGGCGGGGACCCGAATTCCTCGGTGCTCAACCGGGTCGAGTACGGCAACCGTAGCTAGCTCGGCCACCGACCAGGTAGCACTGGTGGTGGCGCCGCTGACCCGTCGTTGGCTGTGGCTCGTTGGCCTGCTTGCGCTGGTGCTGAGCTTCGCGCAGTCCCCCGGACAGATCTCCCCGGACACCAAACTCGATCTCACCGCCAATCCCCTGCCCTTCTTGGCACGGGCTACCCATTTGTGGAATAGCGACCTGCCCTTCGGGCAGGCGCAGAACCAGGCATACGGCTATCTCTTTCCACACGGAACGTTCTTCTTAGCTGGGCACGTACTCGGGCTACCCGCTTGGGTCACCCAACGACTGTGGTGGGCTTTGCTGCTCACCGTCGGGTTCTGGGGCCTGCTGCGAGTCGCCGAAGTGCTGGGTATCGGCAGTCCCACATCTCGTGCTCTGGGTGCCGCAGCTTTCGCACTGTCACCGCGGGTGCTGACAACACTGGGGTCGATTTCCTCAGAAACCCTGCCGATCATGTTGGCGCCCTGGGTGTTGGTGCCGACCATCTTGGCGTTGCGCTGCGATACCGGCCGACCGGTACGCATACGTGCCGCGCAGGCCGGGCTGGCGGTGGCGGCGATGGGAGCGGTCAACGCCATTGCGACGCTGGCGGGTTGTCTACCCGCCCTGGTGTGGTGGGCGTGTCACCGCCCCAACCGGTTGTGGCGCCGCTACACCGGATGGTTGCTTGTCACACTCAGCCTGGCAATGCTGTGGTGGCTGATCGCCTTGCTGCTGCTGGCCCAGATCAGCCCGCCTTTTTTAGACTTCATCGAGTCCTCGGGTGTCACCCTGCAATGGACCTCGTTAACGGAGATCTTGCGAGGCACCGAGAGCTGGACTCCCTTTGTGGCGCCCCACGCCACAGCGGGTACGCAGCTAGTCACCGGGTCACTGGCCATCTTGGCCAGCTGCCTGGTTGCCGCGGCCGGGCTGGCCGGGCTGGCCGG
>JAIENC010000040.1 GCA_019751635.1 Mycobacteriaceae bacterium | reverse complement strand
GATCAAACGTGAGCAAGAAGGCGGGCGGCTGGTCGCGATGACCGGCGATGGCACCAATGACGCTCCGGCCCTGGCTCAGGCCGACGTGGGCGTAGCGATGAACACCGGCACGTCGGCCGCCAAAGAGGCCGGCAATATGGTTGATCTGGACTCTGACCCCACCAAGCTGATCGAGATTGTCGCGATCGGCAAACAACTGCTGATCACCCGCGGAGCGTTGACCACCTTCTCGATCGCTAACGACATCGCGAAATACTTCGCGATCATCCCGGCCATGTTTGTGACCTTGTTTCCCGGTTTGGATCGGATCAATATCATGCGGCTGCATAGCCCGCAGTCGGCGATCTTATCGGCGGTGATTTTCAACGCCATCATCATCATCTTGTTGATCCCGTTGGCTCTGCGCGGAGTGCGCTACACACCGAGCAACGCGTCAAAAATGTTGAGCCGCAACCTCTCCATCTACGGGCTAGGCGGCATCATCGCCCCCTTCATCGGGATCAAGCTGATCGACTTGATCATCCAATTCGCGCCGGGGATGTGCTGAGATGGCCGTGTTTCCTTCCCTTCGGACGTACTGGGCGGCGTTGCGGGCGCTGCTGGTTCTCACCGTGCTCACCGGTCTGGCTTATCCGCTACTCATCTGGCTGATCGCCCAGATTCCGGGGCTGCACGACAAGGCCGAAGGATCACTACTGACTGTCAACGGCAATCCGGTCGGTAGCCGGTTGATCGGTCAGCTATTCACCGATCAGAACGGCGATCCGCTACCGCAGTACTTTCAGAGCCGCCCGTCGGCAGCCGGCGGTGGCTACGATCCGCTGGCTTCGGGCGCCAGCAATCTGGGACCGGAAAGCATTGTCGATACGGCCGCTGACCCAACGCTGCTGGCGGCCGGCAAGTCAGCTGCCGAAGCGGGATTCAAGCCGAGCCTGCTGACCCTGGTGTGCTCCCGCAGCGTGGCCATCGCCAAGCTGGAGGGTCTGGGGCGAGGCGGCGGGGCACGCCCGTTTTGTACCGGCGCCGGGGTGGGCGCGGTGCTGTCGGTGATCGGCCCCCGCGATGCCCGGGGCAATGTCGACCAGCCCCGCCGGGTGGTCAGCGTCAATGAGCCGTGCGCAACAACACCAACACCGTTCTTAGCCACGTACCACGGCGTCCGAGTCGAGTGTGCCCGCTACCCGCAGGACTACTCGGCGGGCCAGATTGTGCCGATCCGCACCGACTCCGCGGACCCGGCCAGCTTGGCTGTACCCGCCGACGCGGTCACCGCCAGCGGCAGCGGCTTAGACCCGGACATCTCCTTGGCCTATGCCAGCCTGCAAATCGAGCGGGTTGCCAAAGCCCGCAGTATCAGCATCGATCAAGTGGCTCAAGCCATCCGGGACAACCGCGACGGGCGAGCGCTCGGGTTCTTGGGCGAACCGCGAGTCAACGTGCTTGCCCTCAACCTTGAGCTCGATCAGAAATATCCGGTGATGGTCAGGTGAGCGTCACCGAACACCGCACCAAACGCGGCGAGCTACGCATTTACCTTGGCGCAGCGCCAGGAGTGGGGAAGACCTACGCCATGCTCGGCGAGGCCCACCGACGGTTAGAACGTGGGACCGACGTAGTGGCTGCTGTCGTCGAGACCCATGGCCGACACAAGACAACGGAGTTACTAGCCGGAATTGAGATCATTGCGCCCCGCTATATCGACTACCGCGGAAACCGCTTTCCCGAACTGGATGTGGATGCCGTGTTGGCTCGACATCCACAGGTGGTGTTGGTGGACGAACTCGCCCACACCAATACCCCTGGCAGTAAGAACGCCAAGCGCTGGCAGGACGTCGAGGAGCTGCTGGAAGCCGGAATCACCGTGGTCTCAACGGTCAATATCCAGCACTTGGAGAGCCTCAATGACGTCATCACGCAGATCACTGGCATCGAACAACACGAAACCGTGCCAGATTTCGTGGTGCGCCAAGCCGCGCAAGTTGAACTCATCGACAGCACACCAGAAGCACTGCGTCGGAGGCTCGCACACGGCAACGTCTACGCACCTGACAAAGTTGATGCTGCGCTGTCCAACTACTTCCGCAGTGGAAACCTCACCGCGCTCCGGGAGTTAGCGCTACTTTGGCTGGCTGACCAAGTAGACACCGCGCTGGCTAAATACCGGGCAGACAAGAAAATCACGGCCACCTGGGAGGCCCGCGAGCGGGTGGTGGTGGCGGTTTCTGGGGGGCCGGAATCCGAAACGATGCTCCGCCGCGCTTCTCGGATCGCTCAAAAAGCTAGTGCCGAACTTATGGTGGTGCATGTCGTGCGTGGCGACGGCTTGACTGGGGTGCCGGATTCCCGGATGGCCAAGGTCCGCGAACTGGCAGCCAGCCTGAACGCATCGCTACACACCGTGGTTGGCGATGATGTGCCCATGGTCCTCATTCGTTTCGCCCGCGAAATGAACGCCACCCAGCTGGTGATTGGTACCTCGCGGCGATCCCGGTGGGCACGAATATTAGACGAGGGCATCAGTGCAGGAGTCGTACAACAGGCCGGCGCCATCGATGTCCATATCGTTACCCACGCTGAATCGCAGCGCAGCATTCCGGCTAAATCAATTTCGCCTCGCAAACGGCAGACCCTGTCATGGCTGGCGGCAGTCATCGGTCCGCTTCTCATTTGCGCGGTTACCCTCAATTTCCTGGATCGCTACCTGGGCGCCAATGGCGCCAGCTCGCTATTTTTCGTCGGCGTGCTGGCGGTCGCGCTGCTCGGCGGTGTTGCCCCCGCGATACTTTCCGCAATTCTGTCCGCGCTACTACTGAATTATTTTCTGATCGAACCCCGGCACACTTTAGCAATCGACAACCCTGGCGATGCGGTGACAATAGTGGTATTGCTCGTGCTGGCCATCGCGGTAGCCATTCTGGTCGACACCGCCGCTAAACGTGCCCGAGAAGCCGGCTGGGCTGGTCGGGAAGCCGAATTATTGACATTGTTTTCTGGATCAGTGTTGCGTGGCGCAGATCTCGAGGCACTACTCGAACGGGTCCGTGAGACCTACGCCCAGCGCGCCGTCAGCATGCTGCGCGAACCCACCGAAGCAGACCGCGACAGCGATGCACCTCACCTTGTCGCCACCGTGGGCCAGAATCCCTGCACCACAATTGCTGCTGCCGACAACGCAATCGAGGCTTGCGAAGGGTTCTGGATGTTATTGGCCGGCAAAAAGCTGGCCGCCCATGACCGCCGAGTACTCAGTGCGGTGGCCATGCAAGCCGTGGGTTTGCTTCGCCAACGCGAGCTCACCGCGGAAGCCGGCAGGGCGGCCGCCATCGAGCAGTCCGATGCCTTGCGCCGCGCGCTGCTCTCCGCCGTCAGCCACGACCTGCGCACACCGCTGGCCGCGGCCAAAGTCGCGGTGTCTAGTCTTCGCGCCGAGGATGTCGAATTCTGCCCCGAAGACACCGCCGATTTGCTTGCCACCATCGAGGATTCGATTGATCAGCTCACCGCGCTGGTGGGCAATTTACTTGACTCGTCGCGGTTGGCCGCTGACGTGGTCCGGCCTGAGCTGCGACGAGTCTACCTAGAGGAGACAGTCCAACGCGCCCTGGTCAGCATCGGCCGGGGCAGCACCGGATTTTCGCACCCCAGCATCGACCGCGTCAAAGTCGAGGTCGGGGGGACTGCGGCGCTGGCCGACGCCGGGCTGTTGGAACGGGTGTTGGCTAATCTCATCGACAACGCACTGCGCTATGCACCGCACAGCATGGTTCGGGTCAATGCGGGGCAAATCGGGGACCGCGTACTAATCGACGTCATCGATGAGGGGCCAGGGATTCCACAGGGTAGTGGCGAGAACCTGTTCGCACCTTTTCAGCGCTTAGACAATAACGACAACGCTTCTGGCATAGGCCTAGGTTTGTCGGTAGCCCGCGGTTTTGTCGAAGCAATGGGCGGCACCATATCCGCCACCGACACCCCTGGTGGCGGATTAACTGTTATCGTGGATCTTGCTGCAGCACAAGGTGATCCATGACTCGTGTACTGATTATTGACGACGAGCCGCATATTCTTCGGGCGCTGCGAATCACCTTGTCCGCTCGAGGCTATGAGGTGATTACCGCAGCCACCGGCGCGGGCGCATTACGAGCGGCCGCAGAGCACCGGCCCGACGTGGTGGTGCTCGATCTGGGCCTGCCGGATCTCTCCGGCATCGACGTGCTTGCCGGGCTGCGCGGCTGGTTGACCGCACCGGTCATTGTGCTGTCCGCACACGCCGACTCCGCCGAGAAAGTCCACGCCTTAGACGCCGGCGCCGATGATTACGTGACTAAACCGTTCGGAATGGACGAGTTCCTGGCCCGGCTGCGTGCCGCTGTCCGGCGCAACATGGCAGCAGCCGATGCGGAACAGCCGATCATTGAAACCGCTTCGTTCACTATCGATCTGGCCGCCAAGAAAGTCACCAAAAAGGGTGTCACGGTTCATCTGACCCCCACCGAGTGGGGCATGCTGGAAATGCTGTGCCGCAATCGCGGGAAGCTGGTTGGCCGCGAAGAACTCCTCAAGGAGGTGTGGGGGCCGGCATACGCCAAAGAAACCCACTATCTGCGGGTGTATCTGGCACAACTAAGGCGAAAACTCGAAGACGACCCGGCACATCCGCGTCACCTACTCACCGAAGCCGGGATTGGTTACCGCTTCGAGGCGTGATGCATGTCGCAAAACCGCGATAGCGTGCGAATGCGCGCTATAATCTCCGAATAACTCCTACTACGCACTTTATCGTGTCCCCGAAACAAGATTTCCAGCGGTTCAATCGATCGGCATTGTGCGCCGTCGCCATGAGCACGATGTTCACCGTCCAGCGGGAATTGAGCAAGGACCAATATTGAAGATTTTCAGCAGCTCCGGAGCAACACCATGACACGCGCGAAACCACCACCTCATTCTTGGCAAAGATGGTTCACTGAGGTCAGGGAGTTGTGGACCGATCCACAAGCGAGCAAGAATTTTCTGGAAAGCATCGAATCCCGGAGAATTGAACAAGAAAATCTTGAAAGAATGTGGGAAGGTGGATCGAACTACAGCGGTTCTCGCTATTCCATCTCATCTGCCAGAGAGTCAAATTTATATTTTTCCCAAAAACCGTTCAATTCAAATCCGGATAGAATCGAACGCAGTTTATCGGCGATATCCGAAGATCCACTTTTAGTGGGTAATGATGATTTAATTATCGCCGATGAGCAAGCCGCACAACTGGCCGAAGAATTAGCAGAATCAATCAAATTTGAACAATCTCTTGCGGCCAATGAATTGGGCGCATCGACCGTTCTCGAGAACCCGCCAGCATCCGCGAAACTGCACCGAGCACTGAAAGAATACAAACCCACGGTTGCCGGCTGCGTTCCCAGCCGAATTGTTTTTTGCGCTTTGGTCATCGTGATATGCCTGCAGCAACTTGCTGGCGCAGCTTTGCCTTTCGGCTTTTCGGAGGTGACCTGGCCAGGATTACCCAAGGCCCCCTTGCCCAGCCATCCGGAGAAAGGGGATTTTTTTAAAGAAAGTGCACAGGAAATCACCGAGGTGAGCACGGTGCTGCAGCAGGCCCGGCCCAGCGACTGGCAGGGCCTGACCGCGGATGCTTACACCTCGGCAAACGCGGCATTGCTAGCGGTAGCACAGCAGCTAGCGCAGCTGGATCGCACCATGGAAAGGTATGTGAACGAACAGGCGGCACACGTCACCCAGACCCAATTAGGCTTGGGCATAGAGCAGGATGGGCTAGTTGCGGCGTACCTGTTGATCGGCTGGCTCGAGCGCGTC
>JAIENC010000243.1 GCA_019751635.1 Mycobacteriaceae bacterium | reverse complement strand
TCAGCGCACGGCGAAGTGACGTTGTGCGGTCGGCTCAAGGAGATGATCAACCGGGGCGGCGAGAAAATATCGCCGGAGCGCGTCGAGGGTGTACTGGTCAGCCACCCAAACATTGTCGAAGCGGCTGTTTTTGGTATTGCTGATCCGCTCTACGGCGAAACCGTTGCCGCGGTGATTGTGCCCAGTTCGGCTGGTGCGCCGACGTTCGACGAAATAATACAGTTCAGTCGAGACCAGTTGGCGGCCTTCGAATTACCGGCCACCATCGAGGTAACCAGCGAATTGCCGCATACCGCTAAAGGTTCGCTCAATCGCCGTGCGGTGGCAAAGCAGTTCGGCGCCCAGGTTTAGCTCGGCTCAACCCAATGCTGGCTAAATCTTAGGGCGTGTTTTGACGCGGCGAGCTGCGGTTTGTCGCACAGGTTCGGCCAATGCTGGAGTGTCCAGGATATTGGGCAGTAAGTTCGGTTCCCGGGTCAGTGCACGAAACACCAATGCCACCGAGATGTCGTGATCTGGACGGTACGACACCGTGATGGTGTCGCCGGCGCGTACCGGGCCGGCGGTGATGACTCGTAGGTACGCGCCGGGCTGTGCCGCTTCGGTGAAAATCTTGATCCAGTTTGGTATAGCGAGCCAGCTCGCGAAGGTTCGACAGGGGATTCGTGGCCGGGAAACCTCCAACACCAGCCCACCCGTTCCGATCGTCCATTGTTCGCCGATGCGGGATTCGGTGACATCAAGGCCTACGGTAGTGAGATTCTCGCCGAACATCCCGTTGCTAATGTCGCGGTGCAACACACTCTGCCAGGTATCGAGATCCTCACGCGCATAGGCGTAGACGGCCTGATCGTCGCCACCGTGCTGCTGCTGATTGCCAATGACGTCGCCTACCAGTCCACTGCCTAAGCCGCCCTGCATAGGTCCCGGAGCGCGGACGTCGACCGGGTGGTTCGCCGGGATCTTATCGATACCGGTGCGTAGTGACTTGCCCGAAATGGGCTGCTGGCGAGCAAGATTGACCGTTAAGATATTTGCGGACATAAAATTTTCTCACCCACGCCGGCCGGCAATCTCATCTCGACCATCGGATAATGCGGTCCGCATCGCTTGTTCCAGTTGTGCATGAACGCCTTTTTCGCACGGAGAATGAATTGTTACGGCATCGCGCCGCCCACCACTGTATCGATCCGTTTTGTGGCGGGCAGGGGGGACAATCTGGTCGATCCGGTCTGCATTACGGTGATGTGGAGCAAAGCCTATCGCGGTGCATTGCCGCGACGATTCGACAGTCTTACACCTATTCAGGAGGTCACGCAGATGAGCGAATCACGCCGCGGCAAACCGCGGTGGCTGCGGCGTTCACTCGGTCTGATGGCGGCATTCGGACTGGGCTTGACCGCCGCGCCCGCCTATGCATCGCCGCCGACCGATCAGGCAAGCGCCGCCCAGCAGGTTGCGCCGCGGATGGTGAACATCAACACCAAAATGGGCTACCAGGGCGCGATAGGGGCCGGAACCGGTATTGTTATTGACCCGAATGGTGTTGTTTTGACTAACAATCATGTGATTGCGAGCGCTACCAGCATCGCAGTCCGTGATATCGGTAATGGTCAAACCTATGACGGTGAGGTGCTGGGTTATGACCGCAACCATGACGTCGCGGTGGTGCAGCTGCGTGGCGCACAAGGATTGCTAGCGGCCAACATTGGTGACTCCAATCTGGTTCGCATCGGTGACCCAACTGTCTCGCTCGGAAATGCTGGAGGCGGCGGCGGAGCGCCCAGTGCGGTTCCTGGCCGCGTTACCGGGCTGAACCAGACGGTTTCGGCGCAAGACTCCTTGACAGGCGCTTCGGAGACGCTGACCGGTTTGATTCAACTGGATGCTGGTATTCGTCCCGGTGATTCCGGCGGGCCGACGGTCAACGACGCCAATCAGGTGATTGGCATGAACACCGCCGCATCCGATAAATACCAGCTTGGGCGTACAGAGGGCTTTGCGATTCCGATCAATCAAGCCATGGATATCGCTGGGCAGATCCGCTCAGGGATAGGGTCGCCGACGGTCCACATTGGTCCCACGGCCTTTCTCGGTCTGGGAGTGACTGACGCGCCCGGTGGCGGCGCACTGGTCAAGCAGGTGGTGCCGTCGGGTCCGGCCGGTGGTGTGGGCATCCGCGAGGGCGATGTGATCAGCACCGTTGATGGCGCTCCGGTGAATTCGGCGACTGCACTCACAGACATTCTTGACCAGCACCATCCGGGTGACGTGGTGGTGGTGATGTTGCGCGATGGTAGTGCGCCGAGCGTGACATTGGCCGTGGGCCCGCCGGGCTGATCTAGCCTGGCGTTGTTGCACGAGTTGTCCCGGTTTAGGCCTGCCACTTGAGCTTTGCTCGAACTTAACCTGGATAATGTTGAGATGAATCGTCAGATGTTCGACAGTGATGCGCGATTGTCGTGGGTCATGGCCGTACTGGCCGGGCTGTTGGGGGCTACCGCATTCATGCACTCCGACGGATATTTTGTCACTTTCATGACAGGCAATGCCCAGCGCGCCGTACTGGGGTACTTCCGTGGTGACATGTGGCAGTCAGTGGCCGCCGGTCTGCTGTTGATGTGTTTTCTCGCTGGTGTGGTGGTTGCATCGTGGTGTCGGCGGCATTTCTGGTTGGTGCAACCACATGGGACTACTGTGCTGACCACCCTATGCCTGGTGATCGCTACGGCGATTGATGTCAGCATCGGTCACTGGTCGGCGGCTCCGGTTGATTTCGTGCCCATTATGTTTGTGGTGTTCGGGGTCGGCGCCATGAACACTTCGTTCGTTAAAGACGGCGAAGTATCGATCCCGTTAAGCTATGTGACTGGGACGATCGTGAAGATGGGGCAAGGAATCGAACGCCATATCAGTGGTGGTACCGCCGCCGAATGGTTGGGCTATTTTCTGCTTTTTACCAGCTACGTTAGTGGGGCTGCAGCCGGTGGTTTCATCAGTTTGGTTGTCAGTGGGACCCAGATGATTGCTATTGCCGCTGTCATGTGTTCTCTGATGACCGGATATACGTACTTCCATGCTCATCGGGTGGCTTTCGTGAAACTGAAGGCTGTCCACGAAGGGTGCTCCAACCCCGCTCAGGCCGACTAGAGATGTGCCGGGGTGCTGCCCGCCTAACACAACATCGGCAGCAGCGCCACGCTGCGCTGCTGCCGATGTTGTGTTACCTCAGGCGGCGTTAGCTGTGCCGCTGAGCACCTGCTGGATATCGGGCTTCATCGCCACCAGCTGTTGATTCCAGTAAGGCCAGGAGTGCGTTCCATTAGCTGGAAAGTTGAACACGCCGTTACGTCCGCCTTCGGCCGCGTAATTGTCCCGGAAGGCTTCGTTGGTACGCAGGGTGAAACCTTCCAGGAATTTAGCTGGCATGTTGTCACCGCCGAGATCGCCTGGTGTGCCGTTGCCGCAGTAGACCCAGATCCGGGTGTTGTTGGCCACTAACCGAGGGATCTGAACCATGGGGTCATTACGTCGCCAAGCCGGGTCGCTGGAAGGGCCCCACATGCTGTTGGCGTTATAACCGCCTGAATCATTCATGGCCAAGCCGATCATGGTTGGCCACCACCCCTCGGACGGGTTGAGGAACCCCGATAGCGCGCCAGCATAGAAGAACTGCTGCGGGTAGTACGCGGCCAGGACCAGCGCGGAGCCGCCCGACATCGACAAGCCCACCACGGCATTTCCGGTCGGTGACACCCCCCTGTTGGCTTGCAGCCAGCTAGGCATCTCCTGGGTCAGGAACGTCTCCCACTTATAGGTGTAGGTTTGGCCGTTGCCCTGTGAGGGCTGGTACCAATCGCTGTAGAAACTTGACTGGCCACCGACGGGCATGATCACCGATAAGCCGGACTGGTAGTACTCCTCGAATGCGGGAGTGTTGATGTCCCAGCCGTTGTAATCGTCTTGTGCGCGCAGGCCGTCGAGTAAGTACACCGCATGCGCTCCGCCACCTTGGAACTGGACTTTGATTTCGCGTCCCATCGATGGTGAAGGAATCTGCAGATACTCGACGGGAAGCCCCGGCTTGGAGAATGCCCCGGCGGTTGCTGTGTCGCCGATGGCGCCGACTGCACCGGAAACTAGGGCGGCACCTATGGTGGCCCCTATAGCAGCCTTAGCCACGCGGCGCGGCAGACTTGCCGTTGCGCAACGTAACTTGTCAACGAACGTCATAGCTTTACTCACCCAACTTTCATTTGGCCGTTTGTGCGGTCGAATGGCTGTTCTCCGGCAGAGTCAAACACAGTTCAGTGCTGGATTACGTTTGTTGCCACCGTGATAGGACGTCGCGGTTAACTAACGATTGAGCGTCGGCGCGGCATAGGCAGATGTTTGCGCCGACGGCCGGCACGACTTGAAGGGGCATCGCAATGTCATCGGAGGTTATCGGAGACCACGAGAACATCGACCTGCCGTCGGCGGTGATCCGTGTTCCGTCCTTGGCCGCTGAGCTGATAGCAGAATTTTTTGGGACTCTCGTGCTGATTTTGTTCGGCGTGGGTGCAGTGGCTCAAGTTGTTCCCGGTGGGATTGGTGATCATGACAGCATCGCTTGGGGTTGGGGCTTCGGTGTAATGCTGGGAATTTATGTCGCAGAGCGTATTAGCGGTGCACACCTCAACCCGGCAATAACCGTTGCGCTCGCGTTATTCCAAGGCTTTCCGTGGCGCAAGGTTATTCCCTACGCCAGCGCGCAGTTCATCGGGGCGTTTCTTGCGGCCTTATTGGTGAGGTGGAACTACGCCGAAGTGCTAGCAAAATTCGATCCTGGACACACAATCAAGAGCCAGGGCGTGTTTTCCACGTTGCCTGGCAATGGGCTAGCGCCGGTTACCGATATGGGGGCGTTCCGAGACCAGATCATTGGTACTGCGATCCTGGTTTTTTTGGTATTCGCGATTACCGATGCCCGCAATGCGGCGCCCTTGGCGAATCTGGCGCCGTTTGTTGTTGGGCTGCTAGTGGTGGCAATTGGTATGGCCTGGGGTACCAACGCTGGGTATGCCATCAACCCCGCTCGCGATTTAGGTCCCCGATTGATGTCGTTTCTCACCGGCTTCGATGGTGCCTGGCGTGATCAGTATGGACAGCTGTACTTCTGGGTGCCCATTGTTGGTCCGTTGATCGGTGCGATCGTTGGCGGCGCGCTCTACACGCACTGCCTTGCCCGCTTTCGTCGAGATTAAAGGGGATCCGGGATTAGCTCACCAGGCGGCGTAACAGCGCCGATGCGGTCGCGATGCTCAACACCGCGGAAAGCACTAAAACCACGGTGTCCCAGGGCTTAAATGGCGCACCGGCCAACAACGTTCGTAGCGCGTTGACCTCGTGGCTCATCGGGTTGATCATGTTCAGGTGCCGCAACCAGGTGGGCATCACGTCGACGGGATAGAGCGCGTCGGAAGCAAAAAACAAGGGCATTGTCATGGCCCGCCCGACGGCTTCAGGCGGTCGCGGTTGCGGAGTAAGCCGGCCAGTGTCATCGACAGGCAAGCAAAAAATGTCGCGCCCAGCACAACGATGCCCATCGCTGCCAGGATGCGCAGGGGGTTCATGGTAAGAGGTACCCCCATCAGATAAGCGAACACCAGTACCCCGACGACCAATCCAATCGATCGGACTCCTGCGGCGAACGCTTTGCCGGTGACCAGCGCGGGTGTAGGGGCTGGGGTCGCTAAACGGTATGGGGAGGCTGGGGCCTCCGCTCACATGTGAACGTGGGTTGCCGACAGGAAGCGGTCCTGGCCGGTA
>JAIENC010000105.1 GCA_019751635.1 Mycobacteriaceae bacterium | reverse complement strand
AAAATTCTCTATCCCCAGCAGTTCAGCGGCTAGCCGTCCAGTTTCTAATCCGTAGTCGATGCCTTCGCCGTTAAGCGGGTTGATGCAAGCCGCGGCGTCGCCGATCAACATCCAGTTCGGCCCCGCTACTCCAGACACCGCTCCGCCCATCGGCAGCAGCGCTGATGCCACCGCTTTAGGCTGGCCGAGGAAATCCCACTCGTCTCGGCGCAGATCGGTGTAATACGAGATCAGTGAGCGGAGCGCTAAGTTAGCCGGACGTTTTGTCGTCGATAGCGCACCTACGCCAATATTCACCTGGCCGTTGCCTAACGGGAAAATCCAGCCATAGCCCGGCAGCAAGGTGCCATCAAATCCGCGCAGTTCTAGATGCGACGTCAGCCACGGATCGCCGCTACGCGGAGTGCTCAGATATCCCCGGACGGCGACGCCGTACACCGTCTCTTGATGCCATTGCCGGCCTAGCGCGCGGCCTAAAGAAGAACGTGCACCGTCGGCAACGATGAGGTAGCGGCAGTGCACTTCGGCGCTATTGGCTAATCGCACACTGGCCACGTTGCCGAGTGAATCATGTTGAATGCCTACTGCTTTAACGCCAAGAACCATTCTGGCCCCGGAATTTTCGGCGACTTTACGAATCTGGTCATCGAGTTCCAGGCGGGTCACCGCACTGCCAGTGGTAGGGAATGACTTTCCCGGCCAAGGTATTTCGAGTGAACTACCGAATCCACTGATCCTCAGTCCCTGATGTTGAATCCGGGTAGCTAACCAACTGGCTAAGCCCAATCGCTCCAGCTCGGCGACCGCACGGGGTGTCAGTCCGTCACCGCAAGCTTTGTCGCGGGGGAAGCTGGCTGAGTCGATGACGAGTACGTCGTGGCCGGCCCGGGCGGCCCAGGCTGCCGCTGCAGATCCGGCTGGTCCGGCACCCACGACAACCACGTCGGCTCTAGTCTTCATGGTCACCAGTATCTTGGGTCGGGTGAAGACTCCGGCGACAGTGGTGGCGGGCGTTGACTTAGGCGACCCGCAGTTCACTGCGAGCGTACGTGATGCTGTCGCGCAGATTGAGCATCTCATCGAGAGCGAACTGCGCGCTTCTGACCCGCTGATCACCGATGCGGTACTGCATCTGTTCCAGGCCGGGGGCAAACGTTTCCGGCCGCTATTCACGGTGCTATCCGCCCAGCTTGGGCCAGATCCATTAGCCGGGGAGGTGATCACCGCCGGCGCGGTTATTGAGCTGGTGCATCTGGCTACGCTCTACCACGACGACGTGATGGACGAAGCCCGAGTCCGCCGAGGTGGGCCTAGCGCAAACCTGCGTTGGGGCAATAACGTGGCGATTCTGGCTGGCGACTTTCTCTTGGCTACCGCCTCGCGGCTGGTATCGCGGCTGGGGCCCGAGGCGGTTCGCATCATCGCTGATACGTTCGCTCAGTTAGTGGTGGGGCAGATGCGGGAGACGCGTGGTGCCGCCGAAGGGTGGGATGTGATCGAGCACTACCTGAAGGTGGTGTATGAGAAGACCGCTTGTCTTATTGCCGCGGCTGGCCGGTTCGGCGGAATGTTTTCCGGTGCCGGCAATGACGACATTGAACGGTTGAGCCGCCTAGGCGGCTTGGTAGGTACGGCGTTTCAGATCTCTGATGACATCATCGACATCGACAGTGCGGCGGAGGAGTCCGGCAAGCTGCCGGGCACCGATCTTCGGGAAGGCGTACGCACGCTGCCAGTGCTCTACGCCTTGCAAGACAGCGGCCCGGATGCCGATCGGTTGCGTGAATTGCTGGTAGCGCCTCTCGATAACGAGGCGGCGGTAGCTGAAGCGCTGGCGCTGTTGCGTGCGTCGGCTGGCATGGCCAAAGCTAAAGCCACGGTGCTGCGGTACGCACAGCAGGCGCGTCAGGAGTTGGCTCAGCTGCCCGATGTTGCCGGCCGGCAAGCGCTAGCCCGGCTTGTCGAATACACCGTCGACCGACACGGCTAAGCGTGGAACCTGGTGGGTCGAGATTGGCGTTTAATCAGGTGGTAGTCCGCGGGTAGCCCGTTGGAGGCCCCGGTTTTCCGCAGGAGGGAAGTAGCGATGACCTGGCATCCGCATGCCAACAGGCTGAAGACCTTGGTGTTGTTGGTCGGCATGTCGACGCTGATCGTGTTCGTGGGCGCCTTGTTCGGCAGGACCGCGGTGTTATTGGCGACACTGTTTGCGGTAGGCATGAACGTTTACGTCTACTTCAATAGCGATAAATTGGCGCTGCGTGCAATGCATGCCCAGCCGGTCTCCGAATTACAGGCGCCGGTGATGTACCGGATTGTCCGCGAGCTGGCCACGGCTGCGCATCAGCCGATGCCGCGGCTGTACATCAGTGACACCGCGGCTCCTAATGCATTCGCCACTGGTCGCAATCCGCGCAATGCCGCGGTGTGCTGCACCACCGGAATTCTCAACATTCTCACCGAGCGCGAGTTGCGTGCGGTGCTAGGCCATGAGCTTTCGCACGTCTACAACCGCGACATCTTAATCTCGTGCATTGCCGGCGCGTTGGCGTCGGTGATCACCGCGTTAGCTAACATGGCCATGTTTGCTGGTATGTTCGGAAATAATCGTGATGGCACCAATCCCTTTGCTTTGCTATTGATTTCATTTCTCGGACCGGTTGCCGCCACGATAGTTCGATTAGCTGTATCGCGTTCCCGGGAGTATCAGGCCGACGAGTCGGGCGCTATGCTCACCGGCGATCCGTTGGCGTTGGCCGCGGCGCTGCGCAAGATCTCTCATGGCGTCGAAGTGGCCCCGCTGCCGCCGGAGCCGCAGTTGGCTAGCCAGGCGCACCTGATGATCGCTAACCCGTTCCGCCCGGGTGAGCGGATTGGTGCGCTTTTCTCCACGCACCCGCCGATTGCTGATCGGATCCGCCGGTTAGAGGCGATGGCTTACGGGCGGTGAAACATCGCTTCTAACGGTTCTAATAAGGTATGAGCACATACGGTGTTGCGGTTCTCAGTCCCGAGCTCACAGCGCTGGCTAAGACCGCCGAAGCAGCTGACCGGGCCGGGTTTGACGCCATCTGGGCCTCGGAGTTCTATTCCCGGTCCGGGACCATCTCGATGGCGGCGATGGCTGCCGCGACAAGGACCTGCCGAGTAGGTTCATCGATTGTCTACGGGGTTGGCCGTAGTCCGTTGGTGCTGGCTACCGAGGCTAGTGACCTCGACGAGTTGTCTCAGGGCCGGCTGGTGCTAGGAATCGGCAACGGGACTAAACGGATGATGAGCGATTGGCACGGTATAGCCGACACCTCCGCACCGGCGCTGCGGATAGAGGAACTGGTTCCGCTGATACGCCGCATCTGGAATCTGCACGAGAGCCCAGTCCATCACGAGGGGCGCTTCTATCGGATGAACCTGATTCCCACCGAGGCGGTCAAACCTCGGCAACGTCAGATTCCTATCGTCACCGCTGGCGTGCGGCCCCGCATGTGTGAGGCCGCCGGCCGGGTTGCCGACGGCCTGGCCGGGCACCCACTATTCACCACCGCCTACGTCGAAGAAATTGTGCGGCCCGCCATCGCCAAAGGCGCTGCGCACGCCGGCCGGGACGCCAAAGACGTCGAGCTTATCTCCATGGTGATGTGCTCGATTCATGACGATCCGGAGATTGCGCGGCGCGAACTTGCCCAGCAGATCGCCTTTTACGCCTCGGTCAAGAGCTACGACATTGTGCTCGACGTAAACGGCTTCAGCAAGGAAGGGCAAGCCATTCGGGAGGCTTTCGCCCGACGCGACTTTGCGGCGATGTTCGCCGCTGTTTCCGACAACATGATTGACACCATGGGAGTGGCTGGCACCGCCAGCCAGGTGCGTGACGGGCTGCGCCGCTACGAGGGAGTTTTAGACCACATCATGCTCTATTCCCCATCCATCGGGCTTCCGGCTGAACGGGTTCAGCAGAACCTGATGTCGTTAATCGCCTTAAAACCCTGATCCGTGCACCTCGTGGCCGGGGACCTCGGCGGCCAGGCCTTGATAGGCCTGCTCCACGGTGGAGCCGTGGTTGATCACAGCGTCCACCTCGCGAGCGATCGGCATGCTCAACCCGTACTCCTCGGCAAATTTCATGATCACACTGGCCGCCTTGACGCCCTCGGCGACCTGGTTCATGGACGCGATGATCTCATCAATCGACTTGCCTGCGCCGAGCTGTTCACCAACGTGACGATTGCGACTGCGCTGGCTGGTGCAGGTGACGATCAAATCGCCCAGCCCAGCCAGTCCGGGGAAGGTGTCCGGTTGCCCGCCAACCGCCACACCCAGTTTCGTCATCTCGCGTAGCGAGCGGGCGATCACCAGGGCTCGGGTATTTTCGCCGATGCCCAGCGAATAGCCCATCCCGACGGCGATCGCGAAGACATTTTTCAGCGCGCCCGCCATCTCGACGCCGACGACGTCATCGGTGGTGTACACGCGGAATCGTCGGGTGCGAAAAAGCCCCGAAAGTTGGGTAGCAAGATATTGATCGGGCATCGCCAGCACCGCCGCGGCCGCATATCCCTCGGCGACTTCACGAGCAATGTTGGGCCCGGCCAAGATTCCGGCCGGATGGCCCGGTAACACTTCCTCAATGATTTGCGACATCCGCAGGTTGGTGCCTTGCTCCAACCCTTTAACGAGGGAGACCACCGGCACCCACGGCCGTAATTCCGCGGCCAACTCGGTGAGCACGCCGCGGAAACCATGCGAGGGCACACCCATGACCACAACGTCGGCGCACTGAGCGGCCTCGGAAAAATCGGTGGTGGCGCGCAGTGTCTCACTCAGGACAACGTCCGGGCCCAGATAGCGGGTATTGCGGTGGTTGTCGTTGATGTCTTGGGCAGTCTCTGGTGAGCGTACCCATTGCAGGGTTGGTCCTCGGCGGGCGCAGGTGGACGCGACGGTAGTGCCCCAGGAGCCACCACCGAGAACAACGACTGTTGGGTTACGTGGTGCACGCATTGCAGCTGCCATAGCGATCAGCGTATTGCGGCCCGCGGCCGAAAACCATGGCCTCGATGATTCGGTCGAACCGGTAGTCGATGGCGTCGGCGAAGTAGTTTTGCCGCACATTCCACGGTCTTTTGGTGCCCGACTTCGGTAACGCGTGCGGGGACCGCAGCACGTAGCCAGCCTGGATATCCCATGCCGGTTTTTCCGGCATGGTTGTCTCGACGCGATGTGGATAGGCGTAGGTGTAGCCGTGCGATGCCATGTGGGCCAAGAGCTTTGCCGTTGCCCGGGCGGTGATATCAGCGCGCAACGTCCATGACGCGTTGGTATAGCCCACGCACCAGAAAAGGTTAGGCACCTCTTCGAGCATGTGCGCCTTGTAGGTAAAGCGGTCTTGCGGCTGGATCTGTTTGCCGTCCAAGCTGATTCGCACCCCGCCCAGGGCCTGCAGCTGAAGGCCGGTTGCGGTAACAATGAGGTCTGCGTCCAGGTGTTTGCCGGACGTCAGGACAATACCGGTGGCGTCGATATGGTCGATATGGTCGGTGACTACCTCGACTCGTCCCGCTCCGATCTCGCGGTACAGATCGGCGTCCGGGATGAGGCACAGCCGTTGGTCCCAGGGGTTGTAGTGCGGTGTGAAGTGGCGGTCCACGTTGTAGCCCTTGGGCAGCTGGTTAATCGCGACCCGGCGGATCCACCACTTCATCAAGCCTGGCGTTTTGCGCGCAAAGAACCAAATAGCCGCTTCCAGCAATGCGTTACGTAACCGGATAACCTGATGGGAAATCTTGCGCGGCA
>JAIENC010000172.1 GCA_019751635.1 Mycobacteriaceae bacterium | reverse complement strand
AGATGCCTTACGGCCCGGAATTTTAGGTCCCTTGATTGGCTGCAGGTGGCCAGCTTTGCAGTGTGCCGAATCGCTATCCGAGGACACGTTATGCTGCGATAGCGGCCACAGTACGGTCGTAGGCCGTGGTACCGCTTCCGCTTATCTGGTTGTTGGCCAGCGCCATGCTCGCGGGCCTCTCTGGGTCACCGCGCTGGGTGCGTTCGTGCTCGCCCGCTTACGCATCGGATTGCGCAACCGAGGACGAACTGTCGCTTATGCAGCAATCGGCACCCGCGCAATTAGTCACCGTGCCGGGCCGCTATTACTGCCTGAAATGGTGGAAGTTGGCCGCGGTCATCCTCGGCGGGTGGATGGCCGCGGCGCCAGTTGGGCTGGGCTTGTTCTTCTGGTGGTACCACTCGGTCGACAAGACGCCAGCGGTGTTCCTGGTCCTCGTCTATGTTGTCGCATGCATCGTCGCCGGGCTGGTCTTGGCGATGATCGAGGGTTGGCCACTGGTGTCGGCACCGCTTTACGGTTATTGCTACGGTCAATGGACCGGTCACTGCCTGCTTGGCATCGTTCCGGTATAAATTTCGGCGCGGTTTCATGCGCTGCGTACCGGTTAACGCGCCGAAATCTACTCGCGCAGCGCTTGCTCGACGAATTTCGTGGTGTAGGTGGCCGATAAATCGATCCGGTTCCGCGCCTGACGAACGTTTTTGGCGTACGAGGCGAGGATGTTCAGGACGTTTTGGGCGCCCCCCTGGGGGCCTGGGAGAACGGGCGCATCGAATCGTTCAACAACGGGCTACGAAGGGAGTGTCGCAACGGCAACCATTGGACCAACCCACTGGAAGCCCGCGTGGTAATCAGCGACTTCAAAGCAGAACACAACACACGGCATCGTCACTCGGCGCTGAGCCTATTTGACCCCCGCCGAGTACGCTGCCCAATGCGGCCACACCCATCATCTCGTGGCCTGCGAAATCAACTGAAATCGGGTATCAATCACAACCTGGATCCAGATTGGGCGGATCTGGCATGCTCCCGGTGAATGAGTCCGCCTGATCTGTCCCCGCCGTTTCGAGCCGTGGTTATGCGAGTTGAGGGATCGAATAGGTGGACATCCAGAGCGTTTCGAACTCTGTGGGGCTGATGTTACCGAGGTAGCTGTGACGGCGTTCGACAATGTAGAAGTTGTCGATGTAATCGGCCATCGCGGCGGCCAGCTCGAAGGTGGTGGCCCATTTGCGCGTGTTGAGCAACTCGACCTGCAGCCGCGCCCAAAACGACTCCATGGCGGCGTTATCGAAGCAGTCGCCGACGGTACCGAAGGAGCCGAGCAGTCCCCGCCGGCGCAGGTTCTCCCCGAAGCTCCACGAGGTGAACTGTGAACCATGGTCAGCGTGCAGAACCGTTGTGCCACTGCGATTCCTGTTGGATACGGCCATGTTGACGGCGTTGTTGACCAGTGCAGTGTCGGCGGTGGTCGAGAAGGTGCGGACCACGATCATGCGCGAGAAGCAGTCCAGGATCGCGCAGCAGTACACCTTGCCGTCGCGGGCCGGGTGTTCGGTGATATCGGTGCACCACAGTTCATTGGGCATTGTGGCGGTGAATCGCCGGTTGACCAGGTCGACTGGGGTGTCGAGACCGATGAGGTTGGGTTTTCGCCGCCCTGGACGCGGCAGCCCGTGCAGACCGTGCTCGGACATGATCGAGTTGACCAGCTTGAGGTTGACGTTCATCTCGTAGTCGGCCAACAGCGCGGCGCGGACCCGTCTGCGTCCGTAGGTGCCACGAGAACGTTGGTGGATCTTGGTGATCGTGTCGGCCACAATCAGCCGACGCACCTCGCGATCCGGGACACGGCGACGCCGATAATACTGCATTAGAGAACGCGCTAGTCCTGTTATCCGACAGGCGGATCGGGCTGAATGCCCCCGCGCGATCAGCCCTTCAGCGATCGCGCGGCGGCGTTTTGGGGGCGCCACCACCCGCCCATCGAACAACTCGCACGCACCGCGAGTCAGAGCCAGCTCGGCCTCGAGTTGCTTGATGCGCTTGTGGGCGGCCGCCAGTTCGTCGGCCTCCACGCTCGGGGTGCCCTCGATAACTCCGGCGTCGATGAGTGCCTGGCTTTTCCAGCGAAAGAGAGTCGCCTGGCAGATACCGGTCTCGGCCGCCACGGCGGCCACGGGTTCACCTAATTGCAGCCGTGCAACAATTTGCCGGCGCACCGACGATGAGTACTGACGGGGCATGTGACCTCCCGATAATCACTCTGCCCTCGACTCTCACAACCATGGACCAACAACACGGGTACAGATCAGGTGGACCGAGTATCGGGGACCTGTCAGATCGACTATCGAGGACCTGTCAGGACCGCTCGTCGAGCCGCCCGAGCGTTAGTCGTGCAGCTGAGTGTGGATGTAGTTCTGTGCCACGGCGTGGTCATCCTGCTCGTAGGTTTCTCCGCCCGCGCGTAATATCGCGGCGAGCCGGAGACAGGCGTCGCGGATTGCGTAACCAGCGGCGTGGCGCTCTTTTTCGGCGCGCGTCAATGCGCTGGTGGAACCATCGCTGATGGCACCGTGGGTCCGCCGCAGTCTGCTGCCAAGGTGGGCGGTCTTCTCGGCGCCCTGACTGGCCTGTTCTGCGGCTTGCTCCTGACATGCAGCTGCTCGTTCGAATTCCGCTGGGTCGACGGTTAGTTCGGGCATGAGTTCTTCGCCGTATTTGTTGCGCTACTTTCCGGCGTGGGTGGGTGGCTGGGGGCGGTATCGTCGATCGGTGCCCGCTCGCTACGTTGCGCGCCGGCGCCTGCACTGGTGTCTGGGAGCGCGGCCGGGGGGTGAACTTCTTCGCGGGTGGTTTGCGGGTCCTGCGGATTGGTTCGGTTGCTGGATGGTCTGGGGCCCACCGACAAGCGGGTGGTTGGGCTCGATGCTGCCATCACCGGAGCCGTCGCTCGCGGCACTGCCGGCGTGAGTGGCTTGGCCACCTGCCGGGCATCGCCGGACCGGACGACCGGACCTGGCAACGCGGCAAACGTTGCGGGCGCATACCCGCGGGGGCCGGTGGAGGCGTTGCTGCCGGAGGCCGCAGTAGCGGGTCGGCCGCTGCCAATAGCGAAATCTGCGCCCACCTCATTGGCGGCCTGGGTGATGTCAGAGTAGGTAATTTTCCCGGCCGCATCTACGGTGCTTTCCGCGTGCAGCAGACAACTAAGAAGTGAGATTATGCCGGCTATGATAGCTGAAACGGAGACCGCGAGCGCTATACAGTATGCCGTCATATAACTAGAAGGATAAACTTCCAGAAAGCAGACCACCAGGTAAGCTGCGATCAGCGTATCTTGCGTTGCCCCCAGGGATAGTTGTGTCTCGATAACGCGCGTGGCGTGTTTTTTCACGAGCTTTTCCATCTCGCGATCAAAATCAACTATCTGCTGTACCAAATTTTTTAGCGTCGAATTCGCCTCTTTATACGCTTCGGCCGCGTCACCCTGCCAGCCATGTGGAATAGCGTCGTCCAATACTGCGTCGATGTCGGTGAAGTGGTGTAAACCGTCCTTCACGCAATCCCCGTGATCCGGATAACGGGGAACGGCCTGCCACGCCGAAAAACCCAAAGGAATCGACATTGCAGCTATTTCCTGGAGGGACAATATTGCGCCCAAGGTGTAGAGAACGATCCGGCTAGGGCGAAGCCAGGAATTTAACGTGGCATCAAATTTGGCCTGCTCGAATTCTTCGTCTGTCTGGGTGTTCGCGTAGTTGTCGTCTTTAAAGCTGTCAACAATTTTCTGTTGGTCACGGCCCCAGCGAACTTTTTTGTCTGAGCTGGGAACCGGACTGATACTTGAATTCGTTGAATCTATCGAGCTGCTGCTTGGACGTAATCGGCCTGGTGTCATT
This sequence comes from Mycobacteriaceae bacterium, assembly GCA_019751635.1. Lineage (GTDB taxonomy): Bacteria > Actinomycetota > Actinomycetes > Mycobacteriales > Mycobacteriaceae > Mycobacterium. The sequence continues at coordinate 1,853 of JAIENC010000172.1, read as the reverse complement.
TTGCAGTCTTGGTGGGTTTGCTGCGATTTCCACGCTGCACTGTCTGATCATCGTAGCAGGTGATCGAAAAAATTGACTGGCGCCCTGTGCGTCGGTCGCCGCGGCTCGGGTCAGCGAACCGCTAACTCACGCAGCGCTTGTTCGACGAATGCAGTGGTGTAGGTAGCCGACAGATCGATTCGATCCCGTACCCGATGTACCTTCGGTGAATATTCGCCGAGGATGTCTAGTGCGTTGTCGGCGGCCTCACGTTTCATCAGGCCGTCGGCGTTGAACATGCCGATCGAATCGGCAATAGCCCGGACATAGAGCCCATTACTGGCCTGAGCAAACTGCGCTGGCATGATGGCCGCAATCTGCTGCGGGGAATGAGTTCGTATCCACTGCAGGGTCTGCACCAAGGAGGTAGCTAGCTTCTGCACTATCTCGGGATGGTGTTGGACCGTTTCGCACCGCATATACAGCGATGTCGATGGGTACAGGCCGTGCAGTGCCGCCCGGGTACCCGCCTCGGTGCGCATGTCCACCAAGATTTTCGCCTGCCCACGGGTAACCAGCAGCGCCACCGTGGGATCTGTCGTCATCCCGGCATCAATGCCGCTATGGTTCATGGCGGCGATAAACGTCTGCCCGGTACCGACTTTCACCCGGCTGTAATCGGCGGTGTGCAAGCCGGCCTGACCAGCCAACGCCTGAGTGATCAGGTCGCTGGACGAGCCCAGCGCGGTAACTCCTAATCTCTGGCCGCGAAAATCGGCTGGTGAAGTAATACTTTTCGCTTTATCGCCGGCCACCAGCTCCACAACGCCCGGGATGTTAGCCAGCTGCACAACGGATTTCACGCACTTGCCGGTGGCCTGCAAGTCAATGGTGTGGTCGTAGAAGCCGATTACGGCTTGCACGTCGCCGGCGAGCAGCGCGGTCGCGGAGTTGGCTCCGGACTGCTCATTGAGCAGGGTGACATCGATGTCGTTGCGCCGGAAGTTGCCTAGTTGTTGTGTCAGCACGGCAGGTAGGTACACCAGCGCGTCTAAGCCGCCGACCATGATGGCGATGTGGGGTCTGCCGTTGGACATCGGAATCGCGCGAGAGTCGCGACAGCCGGGCAGCAAGGCGACCAACGTCAATAGTGTGATGGCCGCCAATGCCCTGGATGCTTTACCCACGATCAAACGTCGAGACTCACTATGGTTTCCGAAGGGCGCCAGTGCAGTAAGCGTTTTTCCGCAACTCCGATACCCCACTGGGCAAGTAGCGCCACCACGGTAATGATGATCATCCCGGCGTAGATGCCGTCCGAATCAAACGTGCCTTGGGCATTGCTGATCAACAACCCCAGCCCCTTGCTGGCGCCGGTGTATTCACCGACAACCGCACCGACCAGAGCTAAGCCGAATGCGGTATGCAGGCTAGACAGAATCCAGCTGGTGGCACTGGGCAGCACAATCCCGATCAGGATCTGCCGCCGGTTAGCGCCCAGGATCCGGGCGTTGTTGACAATGCCGGAAGAGACCTCACGCGCACCAGTGAAAGCGTTGAAAAAAACGACGAAGAACACCAAAACCACCACAGTGGCAACTTTGGAACTCAATCCGAGGCCGAACCAGATGGTGAAAAGCGAGGCAAGCACAATACGTGGGACAGCGTTGAGCGCTTTGATGAACGGCGCTAGCACCTCCGCCCAATATCTGCTGCGTCCCAACAGAACGCCGAGGATGACGCCGGCGGCTGTTCCGGCGGCAAAGCCGATTACGGCCTCCTGCACCGTGACGTATATCTGCAGCCAGATCGAGCCGAAATACGTTCCGGTGGTGAACCATTCGACAAGCTTGCGGCAGATCAGCGACGGTTTG
>JAIENC010000273.1 GCA_019751635.1 Mycobacteriaceae bacterium | reverse complement strand
CTTCTGGCCGCACTGGAGCGGGCATCCGGCCGCGATCTCTCGGATTGGGGCCGACAATGGCTCAAGACCACCGGACTCAACACGCTGCGGCCGGATTTCGAGCTGGACGCAGCTGGCCGGTTCACTCGGTTCGCGGTGAGTCAGAGCGGCGCCGAGCCGGGTGCAGGAGAGACTCGAGTGCATCGGTTGGCGGTGGGTATCTATGACGATGATGGGCACGGCAAACTCGTGCGAGTGCGCCGGGAAGAACTCGATATCGCCGGGCCAAGCACCGAAGTTGCTGCACTGGTTGGTGTTTCGCGCGGAAAGCTGATTTTAGTCAATGATGACGATCTGACCTATTGCGCACTGCGCCTCGACTCCGAGTCACTGCAAACGGCATTGCAGCGTATCTGCGACATTACCGAATCGCTGCCCCGCACGCTGGTGTGGTCAGCCGCGTGGGAGATGACCCGCCAAGCCGAACTGCGCGCCCGCGATTTCGTTGCACTAGTTTCCGGCGGTATTCACGCCGAGACCGAAATCGGGGTAGCACAGCGATTGCTGTTGCAGACCCAGACAGCGCTGTCGTCATACGCGGAGCCAACCTGGGCACGTGAGCATGGTTGGCCACACTTCGTTGACCGGCTGGTTGAGCTGGCTCGCGCCGCGCAACCCGGATCGGATCACCAGCTGGCTTTCCTCAACACACTGTGCTCGTCGGTACTGTCCGACCAGCACACCACACTTTTGCACGCACTGTTGGACCAGGATCCCGCCGAGTGGGGACTGGCCGGCCTGCAAGTCGACACCGACCTACGCTGGCGCATCGTAACGGCGCTAGCGACCGCTGGAGTGATCGACGCCGACGGACCGGCAACACCCATGATCGACGCCGAAGCACTGCGCGACCCCAGCGCAGCGGGCCAACGGCAATGCGCCCAAGCCAAGGCGGCTCGGCCACAGCTGGCGGTCAAAAACGAGGCATGGACCACCGTGGTGGAAGACGACACCCTGCCCAACATCACCAGTCGAGCAATCATCGCGGGCATCGTCGCACCCGGACAGGGCGAACTACTCGCGCCGCTGGCCGCACGTTACTTCGAGGCGATACCGGGCATCTGGGCCCGGCGGTCTAGTGAAGTCGCCCAAACCGTAGTCATCGGCCTGTACCCCTACTGGGATATCAGCGATGAAGGTATCGCCGCCGCAGACCGCTTTCTGGCCAGGCCAGAACCGGAAGTCCCGGCAGCCTTACGTCGATTAGTACTCGAAGGCCAAGCCACCGTGCAGCGGGCTCTTAAAGCCCGAAGATTCGACGCTACTGACCGGAAATCCCCGAGCTGAGCACACGAACCGCGCTGACCAGCCCATCAATCAGATCGCTTTGCTGGAAGGCTGAGGCCGCAGCGGCAACCGCCAACGGTGCGGCCGATTCCACACCACGGCCGCGAACCTGGGTGCCGTAGACGACCTCGATGGCGTGTTGGTCGGGCGAGACCGCCATCAGTACCGCATTATCCGGTGTCGGGACCATGGCCAGGATCTCCCGAGCCCGTGCCGCGGTGTCTGCACCCAGGTCGCCGATGTATACAGCGAACCGGACCTGAGCTGCTCGCGATCCGTAGGTCAGGGCGTCGTCCAGATTGACCAGATCTTTGGCGGGAAACGGATAATGGACGGATAGCTCACCCGGCTCGGTGACTCCAGAGAGCCTTCCACTGGTGGTAACTGCCCAGCCGTACGCCAACTCGGTCGGCTGAACCGTCGCCAGATCACCATGTGCCACTTGCGCCACCCCCCACACTGAATACGGCCTTACCGGCAGGTTCCGGGTGGCCAGCGTGGCCACCACCAAGGTGCTCGTCTGTGGCGGCCCACAAGATCGGCGGGTGCGTCCACGACTCCGAGAGCTGATAGGTCTGCGGATGCGGACCCTTGCGGGACCAGATCAGCGCCGCCAGCACCACCATCAGCAACAGCGGTACTCCCACGTAACAAATGTGGATCTGCATTTCGCTCACGCCGCAAACCGTATCCGATCAACACGCACGGGCGAAAGAACAGGCCACCCGGAGCCCGGGTGGTAGCCGAAACATCTCCGCTAGGCAGCGCCTTCACCCAGATAGCGCTCCCACGACGGATCCAACTCTTTAACCCTGGCTAACAGTTGCCAGTGTGGTCCGGTCGGCGGCCGGGGCGCCCGAAACAACACCCAACCGAGCTCGACCAACAACTTGTCCCCCTTGCGGTGGTTACAGCTCGAGCAGCACGCAACACAATTCTCCCAGCAGTGTTGGCCGCCGCGGCTACGTGGCACCACATGGTCGACGGTATCGGCCTTGGCTCCGCAGTAGGCGCAGCAGAAACGATCGCGGAACATGAGTGCGGCACGGGTCATCGGGATACGGGCCCGATAAGGCACCCGGACATAGCCCCGCAACCGAATCACGGACGGCACCACGATAGAGCTGGTAGCCGAGTGGATGACCGGCCCAGCCGGAGCATCATGAAGCGCTTCGGCCTTGCCGCACATCACCATCACGATCGCCCGCCGCAGCGGCAGCGCGGCCAACGGCTCGTAGGTGGAGTTCAACAGCAACACTCGTCGGCGATTCCAGAGCGATCCACCCACACAAGGCGCAGGAGTCTGCACACTGCGCAGCGGCGAACTCGCTTCGGTCAGGGTGGCCGCAACACCGGAACTGCGGTGGTTGCGGTGGTTGTTCCGCTGCGCCATAGATCCTCCGCAAAACAGTCCACCATAAATTCCTTTTGGCGTCCTCCCCACAGCTAAAGCCGGGGGATTCCGCTGCCGGGGTAATGCCGCACAATAGAAGCGATGGAACAGGTAGAACAGACTTTTTACGAGGCCGTTGGCGGCACCGATACGTTCCGCGCGATCGTGTCTCGCTTCTACGAATTGGTTGCCGAAGACGAAATATTGCGCCCGATGTATCCCGAAGAAGATCTATCCGGCGCCGCAGAACGGCTGCGGATGTTCTTGGAGCAGTACTGGGGTGGCCCACGGACCTACTCGGAGCTGCGTGGTCACCCCCGGCTGCGCATGCGCCACGTGCCGTTTCCCATCTCCCCGCTCGCCCGGGATGCGTGGCTGCGATGCATGCATATCGCTGTAGCGTCCATCGACTCAGCAACCCTGGACGCCGAACGCCGCCGGGAACTGCTGTCCTATCTGGAGATGGCTGCCCATTCGTTGGTGAACTCCGCCTTGTGATGGGGCACTAGCCAGCGGTGTAGCCCAAATTGCTATGACAGATCGTCGTAAGCTCAACGGATGGGCGTTGATGGGTCGACCCAAGGCGAACCGGCGGCGAGGCTCACTCATCGGACAATCTCGACGCCGGTGGCCCAGCTCGTCGTTGGCTTTCTCGGGATCACAGCCGCGCTAGCCGGATACAGTCTGGCGTCAGGTCGCCAACGGTACGCCACAGCCGGCAATTCCTATCCCGGCACGCTTGTCAACGTCGCCGAACCAGTCGGGTATTTCACCGCTTCTGTGGTGGGCGCCCTCTGTCTTGGCGCATTGGCCTACCTGGTGGTGATGTCACGCCCACAACCGGATGGTTTGCTCGACGTCGCAGCATTTCGCATTCATCTTGCCGCCGAGCGTCTTTCGATTGCCTGGGTGATTACTTCAACGGCAATGGTAGGGATTCAGGCCGCGCACGACTCCGGCGTCGGGCTCACCAAACTGCTCAGTGCCGGGCCACTGGTCGACTGCATCGCCACCTCAGAGATCTCACGAGGTTGGCTCGCTACGGCAATCTGCGCGCTGCTGGTTGCGGTGACGCTGCGTTTCATCACGCGCTGGACCGGCCACTGTGTGCTGCTCATCCCCACCGCGATTGGCGTGCTAGCAACGGCGGTCACCGGCAATGCCGGGCAGGGTCCAGCTCACGACTACTCCACCAGCACCGTAATCGTCTTGGCGATAGCGGTCGCCATGCTGACCGGACTCACTGCGACCACCGCATGGACAGGCACCACACCGTCCGGCGCCGTCCTGGTTATACAAGTGGTATGCGGCGGGCTGGCCTTGTCCTACGGGGCGATGCTGCTGCACCTGCTAAGTGCGGGCTCAATTGTGAGTTCGAGCTTCGGCCATCTTGGGCTGATCGCGGGGGTTCTCCTAGCCCTGGTGTGGATAGCTGACTGCTGGAGGTTGCTGGCCAATTCCCCGCAATCCCATCGCCATGCCCAGATCAGCGCGCTGGCCATGATGGTTGTCATGGCCGCGACCGCCGCAATGGCCGTTCAGACAGCGCCACGATTCCTCACACACCTGTTCACCAACTGGGACGTGTTCCTGGGCTATGCGCTGCCGCAACCGCCGGGCATCGTGACGCTGTTGACGGTGTGGCGGTTCGACACAGTGGTTGGTGCTGTCGCGGTGGTCCTTGCGGTCAGCTACCTCATCGGCTACGTCCGGCTACGACGCCGCGGCAACTCCTGGCCGATCGGCAGGCTGGTGTCGTGGCTGACCGGATGCGGCGCCCTACTCTATGCCAGTAGCTCAGGGGTACGGGCGTACGGTTCGGCGATGTTCAGCGTCCACATGGCCGAGCACATGAGCATGAATATGTTCATTCCGGTCCTGCTGGTATTAGGCGGGCCGGTCACTCTGGCGCTGCGCGCGCTGCCGGCCACCAGCGACCAACAACGACCCGGCCCCCGCGAATGGTTGACGTGGCTTTTGCATTCACCGGTCACGGCTTTTCTTTCTCATCCGATCACAGCTTTTGTGTTCTTTGTGGCGTCACCATATATCGTCTATTTCACGCCACTGTTTAATACCCTGGCCCGCTATCATTGGGGCCACGAATTCATGGCCATCCATTTCTTATTAACGGGCTATCTCTTCTACTGGGCAATTATTGGCATCGACCCGGGGCCACGTCGGCTCCCCTATCCAGCACGTATTGGACTGCTCTTCGCGGTGATGCCGTTCCACGCATTTTTTGGGATCGCACTGATGACCATGAACTCCGCTGTCGGTGGCACCTTCTATCAATCGGTTCACCTACCCTGGCTAGCCAGCATCGAGGCCGATCAACATCTCGGCGGCGCCATTGCATGGACCGCGACGGAGTTTCCCGTCATTATCGTCATTGTGGCGCTAGCGGTGCAGTGGGCACGTCAAGACCGTAAAGTCGCTACCCGGACAGACCGACACGCCGACAGTGACTATGCCGATGACGAATTAGACGCCTATAACGCGATGCTGCAGGAATTGGCGCGAATCCGCAGATGAATCCCGTGGCACTGAGTTTCTGGCACGACGATGCCGGATTCGACTGGACTCCGCACGAAGTCCTCGATCGAGACTTGCAGGTTGATGTCGCGATTGTCGGCGGCGGCTATACCGGGTTGTGGACTGCCTACTACCTGGCCAAAGCAGACCCCTCGCTAAGAATCGCCGTGCTGGAAAGCAAGTTCGTTGGATTTGGCGCCTCTGGCCGCAACGGCGGCTGGTGCTCAGCAGCCTTCCCGGCGACCATGCGCAAAATCGCCAGCTTGAGTTCCCGGGATGCCGCCATCCGCATGCAGCATGCCATGAACGCGACTATCGGCGAGATCGCTGACGTGGTGGCCGCAGAAAACATTGACTGCGATTTTCGAGCCAGCGGCTATCTAGCAGTTGCGCGCAATCCCGCCCAATGGATTCGCGCGCAACATGAGGTTGACCACTGGCGGCAATGGGGATTTGGAAGCGACCAGATTCGACTGCTTCA
>JAIENC010000235.1 GCA_019751635.1 Mycobacteriaceae bacterium | reverse complement strand
CGACGCCCACGGACTGTGATGAGTTCAGGATCACCCGGACCCCCACCGACCAGCGCAACCCCACCCTGCACCACCTGGGAGCTGTCCAGACTTTCCAGCTGCTCCGGGACGATAGCGCCCTCCAGCAGGGCCTCGTGGATGGCGGACCGGATCGCCGCCGAACGGCGATGCTCACCACCGGCTAATACCCCTACCGCCAGTCCCGCGTAGTCAAATGATGCGGGGGTCACCGCAGTTCCTTCGACCGCGATATCGGCGCGAACGCAGAAGATGCGCCGACGTTCCGCCTCAGCAACCACCGCGGCATTGACGTCCGCATCGTTGGTGGCAGCGATCGCATACCAGGCGTCATCGAGGTCACCGTCACGATAGTCGCGTAGCGATAACGTGATTCGATTCATCACCTCAATAGCCGGGGTGACCGCACGAGCAATGACGTGCACATCTGCGCCGCTGGCAATGAGCAACGGCAATCGACGCTGGGCCACCGTCCCACCGCCGATCACAACAACCTTCCTGCCGTCCAACCGCAGTCCGACAAGGTAGGCATTCTTGGCCACCCGCCAAGTTTATGGGCGTGCCCGGCCTACCCGAGCGGCGCGTGCAACAAAACGCGTGATCGCCTCCGGCGTTGCCGCCGGATGCGTATGGAGGTAGGACGCATGAACACCAGCGTGAACGGCGCCGTCATGGATGAGCTCACCCTGGTAGTCGCGGTAACCCCACGCCGGCGGATAGCGCTCGGCGAACGTGACCGTGGTGCGGTGAAATTCGTGTCCCACCACCCGACTGCCACTGGGGTACAACGAGGAATCGGTTAAGGCAACGGCGTCGCGATAGCCCAAGGTGAGCTGCTGGGTGAACTCCGCGGAGCCGGCGAGCACGCCGCACATTGGCTGTGTATCCAGTTCGGCAAGCAGATAGAGCAGCCCGGCGCATTCGGCGTGCATCGGCGCCCCGGCGGCGGCCAATGCCCGAATCTGCCGGCACGCGAGATCGTTGGCGGAGAGTTCGGCGGTGTACTGCTCGGGGAATCCGCCCGGCAACACCACCGCGGCAGCCCCCACCGGCACCGAGTCAACGAGAGGATCAAACTCAACAACCTGGGCACCCGCGGCCCGCAATAACTCGCCATGTTCGGGGTAGCAGAAGCTGAATGCTTTTCCCGCGGCTACCGCGACCAAGGGTTGCGGAGCGGGAAGGGACTGCTCAATCGGTTCGCCCAGGGCAGTCAGGGGATCCCACGGCGAATCAATGATGCGACTGCCCGCAACCGCAACCACCGCAGCAAGGTCAACGTGACGAGCAACCAGTTCGGTCATGGCATCAACAGCGAGCTTGGCTTGACGCCCGTGTTCCACAGCGGTAACTAGCCCGAGATGCCTTGCCGGAACGGTTAATTCATCATTGCGAGGAATGGCGCCGAGAACTGCTAAACCAACCTGCTCGCAAGCTTGCCGTAACACACGTTCATGTCTGGCCGAACCAACCCGGTTAAGAATGACCCCGGCAAGATGTATTGCGGTATCGAAAGTCGAAAAGCCATGCAGCAGTGCGGCAATGCTCTGACTCTGACCGCGGGCATCGACCACCAAAAGCACCGGTACCCCCAGCAGGGCCGCAACGTGGGCAGTGGAACCGGCCGCCGGCACCACCGCCAGAGGGTCGATCCGACCGTCGAACAGACCCATCACTCCTTCGATGACCGCGATGTCTGCGCCCTGAGCGCCATGCCCGTACAGCGGGGCAATCAGGTGTTCGCCGACTAATACCGGATCGAGGTTGCGGCCTGGCCGGCCGGCGGCCAGTGCGTGATAGCCCGGATCAATAAAATCCGGGCCTACTTTAAATGGCGCAACGCAGTGGCCGGCCTGCCGCAAGGCTCCGATCAGACCCGTTGCGACAGTGGTTTTTCCGCTTCCCGATGCCGGTGCGCCGATGACCACTGCCGGGGGGGTTCGGCGCGTTAACAGCCGCGCAGCACCGGCATCGGCGCCGAGACCGCGCTTCACCACTCGATTCCTGGTTGACCTTTACGGCCAACATCCATCGGGTGTTTGACCTTGGTCATCTCCGTGACCAAGTCAGCGACCTCAACCAGCTGCGCTGGAGCGTCACGGCCGGTGATAACCACATGCTGGCGGCCTGGCCGGGCCAGTAAGACATTCACCACCTCGTCGACGGCGATCCAGCCCCATTTCAGTGGATACGTGAACTCGTCAAGTACATAGAAATCGTGACGTTGAGTAGCTAGTCGGCGGGCAATTTCAGTCCAGCCAGCCGCAGCGGCCGCCGCGTGATCGTCTTCTGCCCCGGGCTTGCGTGACCAGGACCAGCCCGCGCCCATTTTGTGCCATTCCACCGAGCCACCGACGCCGTGTTCGTCATGCACACGGCCGAGCTGACGCAGCGCCGCCTCCTCGCCAACCTTCCATTTGGCGCTCTTGACGAACTGGAACACCGCAATGTCAAGGCCGGCATTCCAGGCCCGCAGTGTCATACCGAAAGCTGCTGTCGACTTTCCTTTACCGGCTCCGGTGTGCACCGCCAGCACAGAGGCGTTACGTCGCGCCCGGGTGGTCAGCCCGTCGTCGGGAATCTGCGTGGGACGGCCTTGAGGCATCCGTACCTGCTCACGCCACGCTGCGCACGGCATGCGCCAGATAGTCCGCACTTAACTGCTCCAGGCGTACGCTCGGCGCGCCGAGCTGGTGGGCCAACTGGCTGGCCAAACCCAGCCGCACATACGAAGTCTCACAATCCACCACCACCGCCGCCACACCTTCAGCGACCAAGCGAGCCGCGGCAGATCGACTGCGGCCCAAAGGATTTTTCCCCGATGTAGCGCGGCCGTCGGTAAGCATCACCAGCAGCGGTCGCCGGGTCCGATCCCGCGCCTTCTCCCGCATCACAAGCCGATGAACGGCCAGCAGACCTTCAGCGAGCGGGGTCTTGCCGCCCGTGTCGAACCGGGCCAGCCGCCGGCTCGCGATATGCGCTGATGATGTCGGTGGCAGCAACAGCTGCGCCTCGTGCGCGCGGAACGTGATCACCGCAACCTTGTCACGACGTTGGTAGGCATCACGAAGCAGCGACAGCGCGGCTCCACTAACTGCAGCCATCCGGTCCCGGGTGGCCATCGAGCCCGATGCGTCAACAGCGAAAATCACCAAGTTGCCCTCGCGTCCTTCACGGATGGCGCGACGCACATCGACAGGCTGTGGCCGCAACGCCCCGTGCTCGGCATGCCCGGCTGCTGCCAGCAGAGTGCCGAACACATGCAGACCCTGACCAGCAACACCGTCGGGAGCTGCGGCCACCACAGCGCCCACACCATTACGAGCACGAGACCTGCGTCCCGGCGCGCCTGCACCGACACCAGGCACCGTGAGGGCCCGAGTACGAAATATCGCCGACGGCGCCGCGCTGGAACCCGGCTGGGACCGCGTTGGCTTGGCGGACTGGCGCTGCCGAGTCTCCCCAGCCGTGGCGGACTGGCCGCCGCCCGGCGGGTCCGGATCGGGCTGCGGGGCAGAGTCGCCGGCGTCACCCGGCGGCGTCCCCTGCGCCAACGCCGCCTCCAGCTGATCGCGATCAATGCCGGGGTCATCGAATGGATCGCGGCGGCGGCGATGCGGTAGTGCCAGCTCAGCGGCGACCCGAATATCCTGCTCGTCGATGCTGCGCTCCCCCCGCCAGGCCGCGTGGGCAACCGCGGTGCGGGCCACCACGAGATCCGCCCGCATCCCGTCAACTTCGAATGCCGCACACAACGCGGCGATGCGACGCAAGTCGTCGTCGCCTAAAGCCACCTCATCGACCAGCATCCGCGCCGCGGCTATCCGCTGCGCCAGCTCGGCGTCGGCGGCAGCGTAGCGCTGCGCAAACCCAACCGGATCAGCCTCATAGGCGAGTCGTTGCCGCAGGATGTGTACCCGTACCTCGACGTCGCGCGACGCCTGCACGTCAACGGTGAGGCCGAACCGGTCTAGCAGCTGTGGACGCAGTTCGCCTTCTTCGGGATTCATCGTGCCGATCAACACAAAGCGAGCGTCATAGGCGTGGGAGATACCGTCACGCTCCACATGAACCCGCCCCATCGCGGCGGCGTCGAGCAGCAAGTCAACCAGATGATCGTGCAGCAGGTTGACCTCATCGACATACAGCACACCGCCATCAGCGCGCGCCAGCAGTCCAGGCGAAAAGGCATGCTCGCCGTCGCGCATGACGCGTTGCAGATCAAGTGAACCAATTACCCGGTCCTCGGTAGCACCGATGGGCAATTCGACTAAACGTGCCTGCGCGACAAGATGGGCAAGCAGTGCGGCCAGACCGCGCACCACCGTGGACTTGGCGGTGCCTTTCTCTCCGCGGATGAGCACCCCACCGATCTGAGGGCGCACCGCGCATAAAATGAGCGCAAGTCGCAGTTGATCCTGCCCAACGATGGCGCTGAAGGGATAGGGCTTCACGGCTGCACCCCGGTACCGACGGCAGCCGCAGCCAACAGGGGACGACCATCCCGCTGCGGGTACCCGCCGGCCCGTTCGATGGCAACAACATCAATTGCGGCCAGTCCTGGCCGGTAAAGCGCTTGCTGGGCAAGCTTTTTCACCCAAGAACCGCACATAAATATGATCATGAAGCATCCGCAGCAGTAAGACCGATCACGGCGCCGACGCTACCGGATTACAGCTCGAGCACCGTGGTGCCCCACGACCACACCTGATCAAACAACGCGGGCTCGTCGGAGAGCTGAACCCCTAGCGATGGCACCATCTCGTTGAGCTTGGCTCGCCAGGATGGATACCGGCTGGCAAAACAACGCTGCACAACATCAAGCATGTCCGCTACTGCGGTGGAAGCACCCGGCGAAGCTCCAAGCAAGCCAGCGATGCTGCCGTCAGATGCGCTGAGCACGGTGGTGTCAAACTCCAACAGCCCACCGTGACGGGGGTCTGGGCGGATTACCTGTACCCGCTGGCCAGCGACCGTGGTCGCCCAGTCCGCAGCCACCACGCTCGGCGCAAATTCACGCAGCGCATTGACTCGCGCTGGTTCGGAGAGCAGCACTTGATTGAGTAGGTATCTGATCAGCTTTTGTTGACCAACACCCACCCTCAGCATCGCCAGAAGATTATCGGCCTTGACCGATTTCGGCAGGTCAAACCAGTGGCCGTAGGTCAAAAACTTCGATGACCAACCGGCAAATGGCCCAAATAACAACCAGGACCGGCCGTTGATGATCCGCAGGTCCAGATGCAAGGCACCCAGCGGAGGAGCTCCCCGCGCCGGAGCGCCGTACACCTTGGCGCGGTGGGCGGCGGTGAGGGCGGGATTGTCGCTACGCAGAAACCGACCACTGATCGGGAACCCAGCAAAACCTTTGGCCGCGCAGATACCGGCCTTCTGCAGAAGCGCAAGCGCGCCGCCACCGGCCCCGACGAAAACGAATTTAGCGTTGAGCCGATATGTTCGGCCGGTGCGGCGGTTCCGGATCGCTAGCGTCCAACTGCCATCGGACTGCCGGGACAGGTTGACCACCTCATGACCGAAAAGCGCGGTCATCCCGGTGCTCACGCCATAGCCGAGGAGCTGCTTAGTCAATGCACCAAAGTCGACGTCTGTCCCGTCTTGGGCCCAATTGAGCGCAACTGGCTCGGCAAAGTCGCGTTTGGCGGCCATCAGGGGAAGCCGG
>JAIENC010000292.1 GCA_019751635.1 Mycobacteriaceae bacterium | reverse complement strand
GACAGACTGGCGCACCGCGGGCTGAAGGCGTATTACCAGGAAGCATACCTATCGGCCAATGGGATCACTGCCGTGCATGTGCACGTCCCAGGATTCGAGCGTTTCTATATGATCATCGGCGGCCGCACCGCTGTGGTGCCCGGGCAACGCGGGATCGCTGCCGCCGCCGCGCGTCTCGCCGGTTAACCCGCCGAGCCGCCCACCGCCGCAGTGATCTCTTCCATGCTGACCTCGCGCATCGGCTGCCCCAGCGACCAGTGGTGTCCGAACGGGTCTGCTAGCACGCCGTAGCGATCGCCCCAGAACTGGTCTGCTAACGCCACGACCACGGTGGCGCCGGCTTCGACTGCTTGCTGGAACTTGGCGTCGACGTCGGTCACCGTCAGGTGAATGGTGACCGGAGTGCCGCCCAACGACTTCGGGGTCATGGACTTGCCGTCACAGGTTTCCGGAAAGTCGTCATTGAGCATGACGGTGAAACCGTTGATTCGCAGCGCGGCGTGGATCAACTTGCCGTCGGGCCGGGGCACCCGCCCCAACTCGACAGCATCGAAAGCCTTGACGTAGAAAGCAATTGCCGCCGCTGCGTTATCGACAACGAGGTGGGGGGCTAAGGAGGGGGCGACGTTCATCGCAATGCTCCTTGGCTGCCGGCTCCAGCGGTCACTAGGTCCCAGCCCTCAATGGATTCCAGACTGCGTGGAGCCGGCCCCACATAGCACGCGGACGGGCGGACCAGCTTGCCCAGTCTTTTTTGCTCGAGAATGTGAGCGCACCAGCCGGCGGTGCGGCCGCAAGTGAACATTGCCGGCATCATCTTGGCTGGTACCTGCGCGAAATCCAGGATCACTGCTGCCCAGAACTCGACGTTGGTCTCAATCGCTCGGTCTGGGCGGCGCTCCCGCAGTTCGGCTAACGCGGCCTGCTCCACCGCCAGTGCGACCTCGTATCGAGGTGCGCCTAATCGTTGAGCGGTGGCCCGGAGCACCCGCGCACGCGGATCTTCTGCGCGATAAACCCGATGGCCAAACCCCATGAGCTTTTCGTGGCGGTCCAGGATGCCCTTGACCAGAGTGCGGGCATCACCGGTGCGTTCGACTTCTTCGAGCATGGGGAGCACCCGGGCCGGTGCTCCGCCATGGAGCGGGCCGCTCATGGCCCCAATAGCCCCGGATAGGGAGGCCGCCACGTCGGCTCCGGTTGACGCGATCACCCGTGCGGTGAACGTCGAGGCGTTCATGCCGTGCTCAGCAGCAGATACCCAGTAAGCGTCAATGGCCTCGATATGCTTGGGGTCCGGCTCGCCCTGCCAGCGCGTCATGAAACGTGCTGTGACCGTAGGGCACTCGTCGATTACTCGTTGGGGGACAGCTGGCTGATAGATGCCGCGCGCAGATTGGGCGACATAGGACAGGGCCATCACCGATGCGCGCGCTAACTGGTCGCGGGCGCCTGCCTCATCGATATCGAGCAGTGGTGGGTAGCCCCAGATCGGGGCCAGCATCGCCAGTCCCGCCTGGACGTCGACGCGCACATCACCGGTGTGGATCGGCAGCGGGAACGGTTCGGCTGGCGGTAGGCCATGGCCGAATTTGCCGTCTACCAGCAGAGCCCAGGTATCGCCAAAGGTGACGTGCCGGCTCACTAGTTCCTCGATATCCACGCCGCGATACCGCAGTGCGCCGCCGTCTTTATCGGGCTCGGCAATCTCGGTGGTAAAAGCCACTACGCCTTCTAGGCCGGCGACAAAATTTTCCGGAACCGCAGTCATAGGCATGATTCTCACATCCCCGCCTCGACCACAGTGAACCGGTGTTACCGGTGGTGCGGATCGCCGATCTGACGACGCCGGGAGCGGCGAGTTCCCGGCGTGGGTGCTGTTCGGTGCTGCTAGTAGCGTTGGCGCAGTGGCAGATCCGGATGATGAATATCTGGCGGCAATGCGAGCCGAATATGGTCCGGGGAAAGATGGTCGCGGTGACCTTGAGGTGGACTGGCTCGACGGCGGTTGGCCAGCGTTGCTTCGCACATGGATTAGCGACGCTGATCGAGCCGGTATTGTCGAGCCCAACGCTATGGTGCTGGCCACCATCGAATCGGATGGTGTGGTAGCTAGGCCAGTGACTCGATCGGTGTTGTGTAAGGCCGTCGATGACAACGGAATCACTTTCTTCACCAACTACGACTCAGCTAAAGGTGGCGAATTGGCGGCGGCGCCGTTGGCCTCGGCCACTTTCCCCTGGTATCGAATCGGCCGGCAGTTCCACATCCGAGGTCCGGTGACTAAGACGGATCCGCGCACCACGGCGGCGTACTGGGCCAAACGGCCGCGCGGCTCGCAGCTCGGGGCCTGGGCGTCTCAGCAGTCGCGATCGATAGCTTCGCGGGCGGCGCTGCTGGATCAACTCGCCGAGGTGACTGCTCGTTTTGTTGATGTAGAAGACATTCCGGTGCCGCCGAACTGGGGTGGATACCTCATCGCGCCCCACATTGTGGAATTCTGGCAAGGCCGGGAAAACCGGATGCATAACCGGATCCGCGTCATCGGCGATCGTGTCGAACGCTTACAGCCCTGAGTGTGACCCCGGGCCGACGCGTCGTCATACTTTGATCTAGTACGCACTTTCAGAGCGCAAAGGGGTTTCTGTGGCCGCAACCGACGACACCGCCACTCTTCGATACCCAGGGGGCGAGTTGGACCTACAAATTGTCCACGCCACGGAGGGGGCGGACGGTATTGCGCTTGGGCCGTTGCTGGCCAAGACCGGCTACACCACGTTCGATGTTGGCTTTGTCAATACGTCCTGCGCTAAGAGCGCTATCACCTACATCGACGGGGACGCCGGCATTCTGCGCTACCGCGGCTACCCCATTGACCAGCTGGCGGAGAAGTCGAACTTTATTGAGGTCAGCTACCTGCTTATTTACGGCGAACTGCCGGACGAGAAACAGTTAGCCGAGTTCACCCATCGGATTCAACTGCACACCATGCTGCACGAGGACCTCAAGCGATTCTTTGATGGCTTTCCGCGCAATGCGCACCCGATGCCGGTGTTGTCCAGCGTGGTCAACGCATTGAGCGCGTACTACCCCGATTCGCTGGATCCGATGGACAACGCTCAGGTGGAGTTGTCCACGATCCGCTTGCTCGCCAAGCTACCGACCATCGCGGCCTATGCCTATAAAAAGTCGGTTGGTCAGCCGTTTTTGTATCCGGAGAACTCGCTGAGTTTGGTGGAGAACTTTTTGCGGATGACCTTCGGATTGCCGGCTGAGCCCTACCATCCCGACCCCGAAGTGGTGCGGGCCCTCGACATGCTGTTCATCCTGCACGCTGACCACGAGCAGAACTGCTCGACATCGACTGTGCGGCTGGTGGGGTCGTCGCGGGCTAATCTGTTTACCTCGATCTCCGGCGGGATTAACGCGTTGTGGGGTCCGCTGCACGGTGGAGCCAATCAGGCGGTACTGGAGATGCTGGAGGGGATCCGGGACAGCGGCGCCGACGTCAGTGAGTTTGTTCGCAAAGTGAAAAACCGGGAAGCCGGTGTCAAATTGATGGGATTTGGCCACCGGGTCTACCGCAACTACGATCCTCGGGCCCGGATTGTCAAGGAACAAGCCGACAAGATCTTGGCCAAAGTTGGTGGCGACGATGCGTTGCTGAGCATCGCTAAAGAACTCGAAGAGGCGGCGTTGACCGATGATTATTTCATCGAACGCAAGCTCTACCCCAATGTGGATTTCTACACCGGCTTGATCTACCGAGCTTTGGGATTCCCCACCCGGATGTTCACCGTGCTCTTCGCGCTGGGCCGGCTACCAGGATGGATCGCGCACTGGCGTGAGATGCATGACGAAGGCGACAGCAAGATCGGTCGCCCGCGCCAGATCTATACCGGGCACACGGAGCGCAGCTACACCACGATTGACGCTCGGTAACCGTCGGCGGGGCCTCGGCGCACTAGCTGTTGGGGGCGGGAAGGCGCAGAAGCAGCCGCGCCCCGCCCAGTGGGCTGTCTTCCAGTACCGCGGTGCCGCCGTGCAACTTGGCTTGTTGAGCGACCAACGCCAGACCGAGGCCCGAGCCCGAATGAGAAGCAGTCGATCCACGGGAGAATCGCTCGAACAGCATCTCGCGTTCCGCTTCGGGCACTCCGCAGCCGTTGTCGTCGACGGCGATTTCCACGCCGGAACGTGAGCTGACCGCCGATAACTGCACTTGGGTGGCGCCGCCGTGTTTCACCGCGTTGGCAATGGCGTTGTCGACGGCTAACCGCAACCCGGCCGGTAGTCCCACGATGATGCATGTCGGTGATGGCACCAATGACACCTTGAGGTCGGGGTAGATGCGTACGGCATCGTGGGCGGCGCGGTCGAGCAGTTCGGTAATGTCGACCGGCACATGATCTTCCTGGGTCGACAACTCTCCCTGGGCTAGCCGTTCCAACGCGGTCAAGGTGGCCTCGATCCGGGACTGGGTGCGGATTACGTCGTTGAGCACTTCTTCACGCTGATCTTCGGGCAGATCTAGGGTTGCCAACACCTCGAGGTTGGTGCGCATTGCGGTCAGCGGTGTACGCAGCTCGTGGGAGGAGACTGCGGCGAAATCGCGAGCCGAGGCTAGCGCTTCCATAGTCCGATTCTGCTCACTCCAGATACGCTGCAGCATGCCGCGCATCGCCTCGGCAATTTCGACGGCTTCGCTGGCGCCGTGTACTTCAACCCGCGGCGCGGCATCCCCGGCATCGATCAAGCGGGTCTGTCGGGCCAGGCGTTTGAACGGCCGCACCGCGAACGTGGCCAACAACCAGCTGAACACCACCGCCGCGGCGATA
This sequence comes from Mycobacteriaceae bacterium, assembly GCA_019751635.1. GTDB lineage: Bacteria > Actinomycetota > Actinomycetes > Mycobacteriales > Mycobacteriaceae > Mycobacterium. The sequence continues at coordinate 778 of JAIENC010000292.1, read as the reverse complement.
GCGAACCCACAGATCAAAATCACCTGGCGGTGGTAGTTGCTGGCTTCGGAGATGGTCTGGTCGTAGGTGGCGCCAACGGCTACCGAGCGTGGCCCTGGGCCGGGAATGTCGACGGTGCGCACCCGGTAGCGCACCCCGTTGATGGAGGTGTCGTCATATCCGGGGGGCAGCTCCGGCAAGATGACCTTCGAGTTGGACGTCACCTGATTGCCTTTGCGGACGGTGATGATGGCGTTGCGGTCGTTGAGTGACTGGGGAATCTCGCCGATGGTGCCAAGGGTGATGAACGGAGTGGCGAAACCCGCGACCTCGTCCAGGCGGCGGTCTAGCCAATACTTTCGGTCGTTGGTGATGCCGACCCAGACGATGGTGCCCACAATGAGCACCGGAATCGCCGCGCCGATAGCGGTGGCGACCACCACCCTGGTGCGTAACGAGGGGGTGCGAGCAAAGATCCGGGCCAGAATGTTCATGGTTGTCGCATCACTGCATGCGCAGGACGAATCCGACCCCGCGGACGGTATGTAACAACCGCGGTGCCCCGCCGGCCTCGATCTTGCGCCGCAGGTATCCAATGAACACGTCGACGACGTTGGTATCGGCGGCAAAGTCATAACCCCATACCAGCTCCAGCAGCTGCGCCCGGGACAACACCGCGGTTTTATGCTCGGCCAATACCGCCAGCAGATCGAACTCCCGCTTGGTCAGCTCAACATCGATGCCGTTCACCCTGGCCCGCCGACCCGGTATATCCACCTCTAACGGTCCCATCACAATG
>JAIENC010000016.1 GCA_019751635.1 Mycobacteriaceae bacterium | reverse complement strand
CCCCACCTCACCGAAACGACACGGCGCTAAACAGCTAACCCCCGCCCACGCGTGCACTCTCGTTCACGAAGAGCCGCCAACGATCGCATTCGTCGCCCCCACAACGGGCAACGCATCTCCAACCAATGGCATTCGGAGTCGAATTCCACCATTATTGGTTGCCAATGAAAAACCATGGATCACCAGATCCCATCACCGCAGCGCACCACAACCCAGCACCGAAGACCGCGCCAGCGAGAATGCCGCACCCACAGCAGGCGCGCCGATCGACGTCGCTACAACCATGAACATCAAACAAGTAGGCCAACTAGTACTACAGCCGTAAGATGGTGGGTCCGTCAAATTAAGGGTGGCGCACCGCGAGGCGCTAGCCTGAATTTTTCGCGGAACTCCGCATGATGTGATGTCTAATTGACGAAAGTGCCTGTCCTGCAAGGGGTAATGAGACTGCTGAAGGTCCATCATTTCGAGCCGGAGGGCACTTTCTAGGTGAACAGTAGCGCAGCGGTTGCTCGGGTCAAAGTGTCAGCGGATGGCGATGGTGTGGTGTCGCATGCTGGTGTAGGTCTGTTGCGGGAGGTTGCGGATCTGACCGGGTTGTCATCGCAGGTCACCGCCGCATTGGCGGACACTTATCGGGGGCGGTGGATCCATGCGCCCGGGGCGGTGTTTGCCGATCTTGCGGCCGCGGTTGGCATGCTCCCGGTGAATGAGTCCGCCAGGTGGACCGATTATCGGGGACCTGTCATAGCCAACCGGAACTCAGCGGTCCCGCCGGCAACATTGTGGCGATTTCATTAACTATTCTTTCGTAGTTTTTTGTCGCATTATTGAGAATCTTTTCAGTGTGCCGTCCAGCATTGTCTAAAGCCTGAAGCGTCGCGATGACACCGACCACGACTGCGCCAATAAAGACTATTGCGAATGCGATTAATATGGCTTCGTATGCCAGCGCGGCCGGCGAGGCAATCATGGCCGCAGCTTGCGAGGCCGCCTGCAGGGTGATAGCAAGCCCGATCGCTCCGGCAATGGCCAGCAGCATGGCTTCTAATTCTTGACGCCCCTGCTGGACGTGGCCGGCTTGGATTTCTACCCCGTGCGCTACCTGAAGGTCGGTCGCGGCGACCGCCTCCAGCTGGGCCTGCAGTTGGCCGACGAGAACTTCATAGTTATCGGCGCCCGGCCCAGACCAACGCCAATAGGTTGGCCGCACGCTGCGTATCGAGCCAGCAACATCAGTGCGCAACCCTGTAGAACAATCGCTGAACTCTCCACCTAGACTAGGTCGGCCGGTGCCGGTCTTTGATGTCAAGAACACGACGACTCCAGCAAGCAGTCCCAATGCAATAATTACCGCCGCTCTCGAGCCGAGACGGCACTCGGCTTTTCGCCACTCGGAGAGCCGCTCAACCTCCCGGGCGGCAGCATCTTCTGCCTGTTCTGCGAATTGCCGTCGTTCAGCCTGTGCCGCGGCCTCAACATCCCGCGGTGGCACAATCCCGCTGTCAGCACTGAGAGGTTCTGGAGCACGTGACTGCTCGATTCGCGCAGCAATACACTGATCCTGCTCTCGATAGTGAGCTGCTACATTCTCAGCATATTGGCCCTGCGCGGCGCGATACCGTTCGGAAGCGGCTTCGAGTTCTTGCTCAGCCGCAGCGACCTGCCGCCCAACAAAATTTCGGCGAGATTCCATATTCGCTATTGAACTATCCGCTTCGGCGACTTCTCTCTCCAAAGCCAAACGAAACTGCGAATTGCTTGAATCAGCCATTGCCTCGAAAGCTCGACGCGCTCGCTTATCACTGATAGCGGTTTGTTCGTTTAAACACTCTTGCGCTTCAGAGAATTCTTCTTCTAAGCGAAAAAGTTGACCTGACTTAATCGCAAATTCGTTTCTTAACTCATGCAACTCCCGATCGGCAGCCTGCAGATCAGCAAACGATAACCCTCCGATGGGTTCGCTCAACTTTCCTCCACGGGAATAAATACCGCCGCAAAAAATTCACGTCGGCAGCACCGAATGGTCCGACCATTCGCCGGCGTTCGGAGATGATCAAGGAATCAAAAGAGAGCGATCGCTTGCAACTATTACAGCAGGGGTCTCTGCCCCCGTCAAGCGCCACCCAACCCCAACCGGCAACCTCACCCCTCGGCGAGGTACTGCGCACGACAAGCCTGGCGAGCCAGTTTGCCGCTGGTGGTACGCGGGATCGCCCCAGCAGGTACAAAACGAACATCGGCAAGGCAAACCCCATGCCGGTTCAGCACTGCGGCCCGGATAGCGTCGATGGCCGGCTGCGGATCGATGCGGCTGGTGCCAGCCGCGCGCTCAGTGATCACGATCAGACGCTCGCCCGCGGCATCAGCCACCGCTGGTTGATCGGCAGGTATCGAAAAAGCCGTGACGTAGCCCTGCCGCACAACCGGGGAAGCCTGCGCCACCGTGGCCTCAATGTCATGCGCGTAATGGGTGCGGCCGTCGATAGTGAGCAAATCCACAATTCGCCCTGTGACGTAAAGCTGACCATCGAGATACACCCCGAGATCTCCGGTCCGCAGCCAGGTGCCGCCGGCCGCCGACCCCTCAGCATGACTGCCCTGCCCTAGCCGGGATTGCACGATAGCGCCAAACGCACGCTGGGTGTCTTCGGGCCTTCCCCAATAACCCCGAGCAATGTTGTCACCCTGCAACCAGATCTCGCCGACCTCGCCATCGGGGAGCTCAGCGTTGGTAGCACGGTCAACGATCACCGCCCACTGGCTGCGCGCAACCTGACCACACGACACGTGCGCCATGGCGGTAGGGGCGTCTGGCGCAACACGCACTGCATGACCAACACCAAGCTGCTGGCGGTCGAGATAGAGCACTGCCGGTTCCGCGGTAGGGGCAATGGTGGAGATCAGCAGGGTCGCCTCCGCGCAGCCATAGGAAGGTTTGATCGCGGTAGGCGGTAACCCGTAGGGCGCAAACGCCTTGTCGAAGGCTCGTACGGCATCGATGCTGACCGGTTCAGAACCGATGATCATCACGACATTGCTGAGATCAACATCATCACCCGAGGCAGGCAGGCCACGTTGAGCGGTCCACTGATAAGCCATGTTTGGCGCGGCAGTAACCACCCGGCCACGTCGTGATCCAACAGACAAAGCATGAATCCACCGCTGCGGCCTACGGATAAACGCGGTGGGCGACATCAAGGTGCAATGCCCGCCATAGACCGCCGGAAATCCGATCATGGATAGGCCCATATCGTGGTAAAGCGGTAACCAGCTGGCGCCGTGAGTGTTTCGGTCAAGTAGATCGATGGACAAGATCATCTGCAGCAGATTGGTAACGAAAGACCGATGAGTGATCTCAATGCCTACCGGCGGCCGAGTCGCGCCTGAGCTGAACTGCAGGTGCGAAATGTCATCCATGTCCAGATGAGTGGGCACGAACGCCGAGGCCGCCGAGTCAGGTATCGCATCGATGGCAATGACGTGCGGCCGGCACGCGGCCGGCAATGTGGCCAGATACTCCGCGACCGCATCCGCGGCCGCTGTCGTGGTGAGCACCACCTGGGGCGGTGCCTGGTGAAATGCAGCATCAAGGCGCTCGGTGTGCCCCGGAAGCTCGGGCGCAAATAACGGCACCGCAATAGTGCCCGCTTTGATCGCCGCATAAAACCCAGCGACGTATTCCAGTCCTTGGGGCGCCAAGATCGCTACCAAGTCACCGCGTGATGCGTGGTGTTGAATGCGGGCCGCGAGGGCTAGTAACCGGACACCGAACTGGGTCCAGGTGATCTCCGAAACCTGCCCCTCAGGCAAGCGGGCGTAGTCCAGGTAGCGATAGGCCACCGCATCTCCCACGTTGGCGATGTTGCGGTCGATCAGCGAAATCAGCGTGGTGTCCGCCGGGAAAGCGATGTGGCCTGCGGCATCGAGGCAGTCTTCGACGTTGAGCAGACCGCTGTGAGTTGCCGAATTCTGACCAAACCTGCCATTCATAAGCGCAGTCTAAAGTCCCCCAACGTGGCACGGTGTCCTGCGCTGAATGGTTGCGAGCCCGTCGAGAAGCAACAACTCAACCATGGCGAAAATGGCCTCGACGATGAGAGGGCAGGGCAGCTCCGGCGGAAGCCGTCGAGGTGGGGATGTACCCTTCATCCCGCAGACTAGACTGTCACGGTCGGCGGAACACGGTGTTGAAGAGGAGCGTAAAAAGTCATGGCCATCGTCGAAACGGATCTTTCCCCCTTTGAGCAGGACGTCGCCGCTACTCAGCGGTACTTCGACAGTCCGCGTTTCGACGGGATCGTTCGTCTATTCAGCGCCCGCCAGGTCGCCGAACAGCGCGGCACCATTCCCGCTGACTACATCGTGGCGCGGGAAGCAGCGACAGCTTTCCATGCCCGGCTGCGTGAATTGTTCGCCGAAGGTAAGAGCATCACCACCTTTGGCCCCTACTCGCCAGGCCAGGCAGTGGCCATGAAGCGGATGGGTATCGAGGGGATCTACCTCGGTGGTTGGGCTACCTCCGCGAAGGGGTCGATCACCGAAGACCCGGGGCCGGATCTGGCCAGCTACCCGCTCAGCCAGGTGCCGGACGAGGCCGCTGGCCTGGTGCGCGCCCTGCTGACGGCTGACCGCAACCAGGAGTTCTTGCGGCTGCGGATGACCCAGGCCCAACGCGCTGCAACTCCGGCTATCGATTTTCGGCCGTTCATCATCGCCGACGCCGACACCGGGCATGGCGGAGATCCCCACGTGCGCAACTTGATTCGTCGTTTTGTCGAAGTCGGTGTGCCGGGTTATCACATTGAGGACCAGCGTCCAGGCACCAAGAAATGTGGCCACCAGGGCGGCAAGGTACTGGTGCCTTCCGACGAACAAATCAAGCGGCTCAACACCGCCCGCTTCCAGCTCGACCTGATGCGCGTACCTGGCATTATCGTCGCCCGTACCGACGCCGAAGCCGCGAACCTAATTGACAGCCGCTCCGATGAGCGGGATCAGCCGTTCTTGCTGGGTGCGACCAACCTGAAGATTCCGTCCTACAAGGCCTGCTTCCTGGCCATCATGCGGCGCTTCTACAGCCTTGGGGTTACCGAACTCAACGGCCACCTGCTCTACGCTTTCCCGGAAGGCGAATACGCCGCAGCCGAAGCATGGCTAGAACGTCAAGGCATCTTCGAGCTCGTCGCGCAGGAAGTCGCAGTGTGGCAAGACGGCGCCGACCAATCCGTCGACGCACTCTTCGATAAGGTCGAGTCACGCTTTGTTGAGGCCTGGCAGCTCGACGCCGGGTTGCAGACCTACAGCGAAGCCGTGGCCGATCTGCTGAAGTTCCGTGAAAGTGAAGGCGAAACGCTCGAGATGAGCGCCGAACAATGGCGCCAGTTCGCCGATCGTTCGTCACTGCACACCGCCCGGGAAAAAGCCCGGGAGCTCGGTGCCGACGTCCCGTGGGACTGCGAGCGGGTGCGTACACCGGAAGGCTACTACCAGATTCGCGGCGGCATTCCGTATGCGATCGCTAAGTCGCTGGCTGCGGCGCCGTTTGCCGACTTGCTCTGGATGGAGACCAAGACCGCTGACCTTGCCGATGCCCGGCAGTTCGCTGAGGCG
>JAIENC010000214.1 GCA_019751635.1 Mycobacteriaceae bacterium | reverse complement strand
AAAGCTCCCCCGGAAGGACTCGAACCTTCAACCTATCGGTTAACAGCCGAACGCTCTGCCAATTGAGCTACAGGGGACCATACAATTGCGGGACGACTCTAGCGTACTAGCTATCTGGCTCCGCTACCGGCACCGGCATCGGGGTGGTCATGCTGCCAGCATCCCTACTCCCGTGCACGTCAGTCCGGTTGGTGAGGCAGGATGAGCTGATTGCATGTTGTGTGGGCGCTATCGGTGGGAGGGAAACGTTTTGATCGGTTATGTCGCTGTGTTGGGGCTCGGCTATGTGTTGGGTGCTAAAGCTGGGCGCTCTCGCTACGAACAGATTGTTGGTACCTACCGGGCTCTGACGACCAATCCCACTACCAAGTCTTTGCTCGACGCGGGGCGGCGCAAAATCGCGAATCGGGTTTCGCCCGACTCCGGGATGGTCACGTTGGCCGAGATCGACTCGCAAACGGCCGTTGTTGAACGCGTGCGCCGCTAACCAGCGACTCGGCAAGACCTCTGGGGCGTTCTCATGCCGTCAGATCTTCCCCGCTCGCTTGCACCAATAAACTGCGGCGATAGGCTTCTAAGGCGACCAGGTCACCAAACAGTGCGTGGTATTCCTCGCCCTGCTCGACTGGGGACATGCGCTGCAACTTGGACTTAATCTCGGCGATCTGGCCGCCCACCCAAACCTCCTGCAGCCGAGCCAGCACCCCGGCGATATAGCGTGGAAGTTTGTCTTCGTCTTCGACCCGAATTGCCTCTACACTCAGTTCACTTACTAAGCTGCCCACCTCTTCTGAGCTGGCTTGCTGGCGTACCGCATCGATCCATTGGCTCCCCGTAGCGCCATTGCTGGTGCCCCCCGCTGCCTCAATAGCCTTCCGTATCGCGGCATAACCGGGGTGCGTGAAACTCTCGATGGTCAGCGCGTCGAACACAGGTCCGGCGAGGGCCGGATACTGCAAAGCAGACTTGAGTGCTTCGCGTTGCGGCCACAGCAGGGGATCACGCGGGTTGGGACGGATTGAACTCGGCGGAGTTGATGCAGTAGCCTCGACCGACCTGCTTTGCTCCGCAGGTACCTGTCCAGCTCGGCGAGGCTTGCCGGTGCGGCTTGGACTCCTCGAACTCCTGGCTTGGCTACGCGCTTGGTTGATGACCTGGGCGACATCGGCCCAACCTATCCAGCCGGCGAGTTGGCGAGCGTATTCGTCGCGCAGCGTGGGCTCCTTGATCTGGGCGACCATGGGCACACAGCGCCGCAGCGCGGCAACTCTGCCTTCGGCGCTATCGAGGTCTACCTCGGCAAGTGCGCTGCGAATGGCGAATTCGAACAGCGGCGTGCGCCGCGCCACCAGATCGCGTAACGCACCATCGCCAGATACCAACCGTAGGTCGCAAGGATCCATACCGTTGGGGGCTACCGCAACAAAGGATTGTCCGGCTAGGTTCTGCTCGCCGTCGAATGCCTTGAGGGCCGCGGCGCGGCCAGCGTCATCGCCGTCGAAGACGTAAATCAATTCACCGCGAAAGAAGCTGTCGTCCATCATGAGCCGGCGCAGCATCGCAAGATGATCCTCGCCGAAAGCCGTACCGCAGGATGCCACGGCGGTAGTCACCCCAGCCAGGTGCATGGCCATCACATCGGTGTAGCCCTCGACAACAACGGCCTGATGGCCTTTAGCGATATCGCGTTTAGCCAGATCAATACCGAACAAGACCGAAGATTTCCGGTACAACACCGTTTCTGGAGTATTGAGATACTTGGCTTCCATGGGGTCATCGTCGAATAATCGTCGGGCTCCGAAGCCGATCACTTCGCCAGCTGACGTGCGGATCGGCCACAGCAACCGTCGATGAAAACGGTCTATCGGGCCACGCCGTCCCTGTCGAGACAGTCCTGCCGCTTCCAATTCCTTGAATTCAAAACCTTTGCGCAGCAAATGTTTTGTCAATGCGTCCCAGCCCGATGGAGCAAATCCGCAGCAGAATTGACGTGCCGCTTTGGTGTCAAAATTGCGTTCCGCTAAATACTGGCGAGCCGGGGCGGCCTCATCGGATTCGAATGCCTCGGAGTAGAACTCGGCTGCAGCAGCATTGGCGGCGACAAGCCTGCTACGGCTACCACGGTCGCGCTGCACGCTCGTGGCTGAACCGGTGTAACTGATGGTGTGGCCGATGCGATCGGCGAGCAGTTCAACCGACTCGACAAAGCCGATGTGTTCGATCTTTTGGATGAATGCGTAAACGTCGCCGCCTTCCCCGCAGCCGAAGCAATGGAAATGGCCATGGTTGGGGCGGACGTGAAACGATGGTGACTTTTCGTCGTGAAATGGACAGAGACCTTTGAGTGAGTCGGCACCTGCGCGGCGTAGCTGAACATAGTCGCCGACAACCTCATCAATCCGAACCCGTTCCCGAATGGCGGCGATATCACGATCGGCAATACGGCTGCGGCCTCGGGCGCTATCACCAGAACTCACCGGACCGACCATCGGCTCAGTGTAGAGCGCTCCTGTTCCCTACGGTTCCCGACAATTGGCGGTTGTCCACAAAGGTCAATTGGGGGCATCGCATTGTCCGGCTTCGATGCGTTCCAATCTGCTCTCCGTGCAGGAGGCAACCTGGTCGATAATGACCCGCAGTCGAGCGCAATCATCGGTGGCAGCCTGAAACGCTGAAGCAAAGATGGGATCGAGGGTTCCCGGCGCCCCGCGGTAAAGCCAGTGCGCTACGCGGTGGATTCGTTGGCGCTGCAAGTCTTGCGTTCGAAGATGCTGTGGGTCCGACATAATGAACTGCAGTGCCAAGGTTTTTAACACCGCGACTTCGGCGCGCACTAGGTCTGGTACATCCAGATCCGCACGGTAGCGGGTGAGCGGACCCGATCCAGCTGTAGCTCGAGTCTGGGCAATGGCGGCTGATGCGAATCGCCCCACTAATTCACTGGTCAACTGCTTGAGTGCGACCATCGCCGAAAGCGTTCCGTCATATCTGCCATACCCGCCGACGGCGGCAACAACAGGTAGACGCGACAACCGTTGCGCAGCCGCTGCTAAATCATCGGCGTGCACACCGGAGAATGCTGTTTCGCCCAATTTGCTGAGCGCTACAGCGTCGTTGTTGTCTGCGAGCACCCGCAGGTCGATGCGGCCGGAGATAACGCCGTCTTCGACGTCGTGCACCGAATAGGCGACATCGTCGGCCCAATCCATCACCTGCGTCTCCAAGCACGCATGATGGGTGGGTGCCCCTTGTCGAACCCAGCTAGCTGCCTCGTGGTCATCGTCGTAAAAGCCGAACTTGCGCCGCTCGCTACTGCGCGCCCATGGATATTTAATTACCGCGTCCAACGCGGCGCGAGTGAGATTTAGGCCCGCACTGCGGCCATGCGCGTCGATGACTTTGGGTTCCAGACTCGTGAGGATCCGGAAGTTCTGCGCGTTACCTTCGAAACCGCCGCACCGGGCGCCGAACTCGTCGAGTGCTTGCTCACCATTGTGTCCATACGGTGGATGCCCGATATCGTGCCCCAGCCCGGCTAGCTCAACCAGGTCCAGATCGCAACCTAAACCGGTGGCCATCCCCCGCGCAATCTGGGCTACCTCCAGGGAGTGGGTGAGCCTTGTACGTGGAGTTTCGCTTTCGCGCGGCCCAACGACCTGCGTCTTGTCCGCCAACCGGCGCAGCGCAGCGCTGTGCAGCACACGAGCCCGGTCCCGGGCAAAATCGGTGCGGTGCTGGCTTTCCGTCCCGGCAAGGCCAGCAGTTTTCGGCGGTTCACGGACCCGCCGTTCTCGATCGAAATCGTCATAAGGGCACTGCTGATGTGTGGTCACCGACCCACAGTCTGCCAGGGAGCCCAATCGATGCGACGACGTTGGTCGCTAAGACTGCTCATGTCACCCACAGCAGAGGACTGGGGAGGCTCACGGGAAGAAAATTTCAGGCATGAACAGAAGAAAGCACACAGACACGGCTTATGGGCGACGGTGCGCAGAATTTACTGCACAACCGCCGCCCAGCCGCATGCACATCACGCTACAGGAGACGCTGTCACGTGTTCGATTCGCAATACTGGGTACACCAGGATAACCGGGTGAACTCAGTATCGTGACTGGAATCGCTATTAGGCCCAGCTGGATCCGACTGCGCTGTCGGTGCTGGCCATGTTGCTGCCGGCGGTCTGCACATTAGAACCATGTGCATTGGCCTGCTCATAAATAACCTGGAAGTTGCGGCCTAACTGGGTGATGAACTCCTGGCATGCCACCGAACCGGCGCCACCCCAGAAATCCCCGGCGGCCAGGACGTCGCGCACGATGGCTTGGTGCTCCATCTCCAACGACGCGGCCTGAGTCCTGATCAAAGCGCCGTGCGCATCGACGTCGCCGAACTGGTAATTAATCGTCATCGAACTCGTTCTCCTAACTGGTGAAGTATGACTCCGCGGTGACCATCACGGCGAAGGGATCAGCTGCGCAGGACCTGCTGGGAGGCTTGCTCTTGCTGCTCGTAGTTGTTGGCGTCGCGGATCAGGCCGTCACGCACCCCGGACAACATGTTCACGATGTTGCGGAATGCCTGGTTCATCTGGCCCATGGTGTCCAACGAGGTCATCTGCGCGGTACCGCTCCAGCCGGCGCCGGCGATGTTCTGCGACGACGCCCACATCTTGGCGGCCTCGGCTTCCACCGTTTGAGCGTGCGTGTCGAAGCGGCCCGCCATTGCCCGCATTTGGTCCGGATCGGTCATAAAACGTGATGGCATGTTTTCTGTCTCCTTTAACTTGGAATTGCTAAACGTAACACTTTCTATTTCAGCTGGCTACGGGGAACTCGCAGCCGTTGCCGTGTTATCAAGCGGACAGTCCTCCCCCCTTTCTGTTAACCAGCTGCCGGAGATTTCGGAATAACGCCGGCGTTACGTGGCATCTCAAAGCGCGGCTCTGTATTAGCCGCTTCCCACTGCTCCCATTCGGCTGCCCATTCCTGCCACTCGTCCCACTCTTCGGTTCCCGGCACGGGCATGTCTGGGCTGGGCAACGGATCAGTCAAAGCTCCCGGGATGGGCTCGGCCTCATAGGAGGCCAGCGCCAACTCCACCGGTTCGGGATCAGCTGGAACAGCCGTACCCCAACTGAGTGGCACCGATAAATTGCCGAGTGCACCCGCGTGACCCCGAAGCGCGTCAACCGCGTCGTCCGGTATGGGTGAACCTAAAGGCTCCAGCTGCACGCCGCCCCCTTCAGGACTGTTACGAACTACTTCTGGCTCAGTATCAACAGCTCAGCTACCGAGCATCCGTTCCGAATCGTAAGGCAATCCCGGCAGTAATGTCTGAATTTTGCCGATTTTCTGTCCGAGGCGTCGTGTTGATCATGAGGGAGAACCGGTTTCGGCTGCCCCGCACCGAAAGCTGCTCGGAATAAGCACCGATGCTTGCTCCGGGGGTACGCTTCGAGGTCATGGGTACGAAGAGATTCGTCACCACAGTGATTGCTTTGACTGCGTTAGCACAGCTTGTGGTGGCAGGACTGGTTGGCGGCACAGGGTCGGTAGCGATTGC
>JAIENC010000155.1 GCA_019751635.1 Mycobacteriaceae bacterium | reverse complement strand
GCCAACACCCCCGAAGGCCCTACTACCGCGGCGGCCGCAGCTGACACTGGCCAGTCGTCGAGTACGTCCAGAGCAGCCATCACGCCAGGTCACTTCCTGGCGATGTAGTAATTGTTGATCGGGTCCGACTCGACCTCGGCCACCCGCACAGCACCGAACCCGGCGTCGGCAAGCATCGAGGTAGCAAGCTGTGTCCCCCAAGCCCCCCCTAGCCCGGCGCCACCAGCAGCCAGCGACACCGTCATGCAGTGCATCAGCGAGGTCGTATACAGATAAGTACTCATCGGCACCCCGACGTTATCCTGCACATGGCTGGAGGCCTTGATGTCGGCCATCAGCAGCACACCGCCCGGCCGCAGGGCCCGATAGATGTTCTCCAGCACCCGCGCCGGCTGCGCCTGATCGTGAATGGCGTCGAAGACGGTGATGACGTCATAGGCGTCAACCTTGTCCAGCTCCGCGAGGTTGTGGCTGGCAAAGCTAGCGTTGGTCAATCCCAAGCGAGCCGCCTCAGTGATGCCGGCCGTAATCGCTTCATCGGAGAAATCGATGCCGGTGAACCGGCTCGCCGGGAAGGATCGTGCCATCAGGTTGATCGCATGGCCGCTGCCGCAACCGAAATCAGCAACATCGGCACCGGATTGCAGGCGCTCGACCAAACCGTCGACCAAGGGCAGCACGACATCGATCAGCGCATCGTCAAATACCGCATTGCTTACTTCGGCCATTAATGAGTGAAAGCGTGGGTACTCGCTGTAGGGCAGCCCACCGCCGCCGCGGAAGCAGCCGATGATCCGCTGCTCGACGTCGGCAAGTACCGGAATAAACTGGGCCACGCGAGCGATGTTTTTCGACCCAGCGGCCCGAGTCAGTACCCCTGCACGATGCCTCGGCAGCGAATAGGTCTCGGTATCAGCGTCATAGTCAAGGATCCGGCCCGCGGTCATGCCGCCCAACCACTCTCGAACGTAGCGTTCACTGAGGCCGGCCGCGGCGGCGATCTGGGCGCTGGTTGCCGGCGCAAGCCCGGCCAGGGTGTCCAGCAGGCCAGTCTGATGGCCAACGCTGATCAAGATCACCAAACTGGCGTTGTCGAGCGCCGCAACCATTCGGCCAGTAAATTCTTCTGCGGTTTCGTCTGCTGCGGAGTGACTTTCGGGCAGTGTGGTCATGCTCACCGACGCTACAGGTACGGCTTAGTGGCGAGGCATTAGGTTGAAGCCATGAGTCAGACGGTACGCGGGGTCATCTCCCGCGCGAAGGGCAAACCGGTTGAGCTGGTCGACATCGTCATCCCCGATCCCGGGCCCGGCGAAGTGGTGGTCAACCTCATCGCGTGTGGGGTGTGCCATACGGATCTGACGTATCGCGACGGGGGAATCAATGACTCCTACCCTTTTCTGCTCGGCCACGAAGCCGCCGGCACAGTGGAGTCCGTCGGGACCGGGGTGACTGCAGTCCAGCCAAGTGACTTCGTGATCCTGAACTGGCGTGCCGTGTGCGGGCAATGCCGCGCCTGCAAACGGGGACGGCCGCAGTACTGCTTTGCCACCTTCAACGCCGAACAGAAGATGACGCTGACCGATGGCACCGAATTGACGCCGGCGCTGGGGATCGGGGCGTTCGCCGATAAAACCTTGGTCCACGCCGGCCAGTGCACCAAGGTCAATCCGCAGGCGGATCCGGCGGTAGCTGGCCTGTTGGGCTGCGGAGTGATGGCCGGCTTGGGTGCAGCGATCAACACCGCAGCGGTCACCCGCGATGACACCGTCGCGGTGATTGGCTGCGGCGGGGTAGGCGATGCCGCAATCGCCGGCGCCGCTTTGGTGGGGGCCAAACGCATCATCGCCGTCGACACCGACAACACGAAACTGTCCTGGGCTCGGGAGTTCGGCGCTACTCACACCATCAACGCCCACGACGTCGACGTCGTCACCAGCGTCCATGACCTCACCGACGGTTTTGGCGCTGATGTGGTGATCGACGCGGTCGGTCTGCCCCAAACCTGGAAGCAGGCCTTCTACGCTCGCGACCTAGCTGGCACCGTTGTGCTGGTCGGTGTGCCGACGCCCGAGATGGGCATTGACATGCCGTTGCTGGATTTCTTCTCGCATGGCGGCACACTGAAGAGCTCGTGGTACGGCGACTGCTTACCGGAACGCGACTTCCCCACCTTCATTGACCTGTACCTGCAAGGCCGGCTGCCGCTAGAAAAATTTGTCTCCGAACGCATCGGAATCACCGATGTTGAGGCGGCTTTTCAGCGCATGCATGCCGGCGCGGTGCTGCGGTCAGTTGTCCTGCTGTAGTCGCTTAATTAGCTGGCGGCGGCTCGGGTAACCGCGGAAAGATTCGGGGAAAGCGCCGAGACTCCGTCAACGACGTCGACGTCGTTGACGGAGACGTCGTGGTGGTGGTAGACGGCGCAGTGGTCGTGGTGGTGGTCGTTGACGGCGTGGTGGTCGTAGACGGCGTGGTGGTCGTAGACGGCGTGGTGGTCGTAGACGGCGTGGTGGTCGTGGTGGTCGTCGTCGTTGGCGGCGTAGTCGTGGTCGGTGATGGAGTACTCGTGGGCGGCGATGATGAAGTTGATTGCGGGGCAACGCTGTCGGTGCTAGATATCACTGGGGCCGTACTAAGGCTTGGGGTCGGCACCACTGGCTGATCATCGGGGTTATTGCGCAGCGCGATCATCACCGTTGCCACCAAGGCCAGCATGACCAGCGCGGTGCCCAGAATCGGCACTACCGGACGCCGATACCAGGACACCACACCAGAACTGGCGCCCTGGCTCTCCTCCCGGTCCTGGTCAAACTGGTCAAACACTGCCCAGTCCGGCTCGGGCCGCGCTGAGGGGGCTGGCTCGTGGTTGACCTCAGCGGGATATTCACCGGCGTGCATCGGCGCGATGCCCGTGTGATCGCCGTCAGCCTCCTGGGACCAGGCCAATGCCGATGAGCTGGTCGATGTCGCCGGGGGCAGCATGGTGGTCATATCCATTTCTGGGGCTGCCGCGGCCACCGCCGTTGCATAGTTCTCGCGCTGGTGCCGCCGAGTCTGCAGGGCGGCGCCGAATGCAGCCGTTAAGTGTGGTTGCGGCGCGGTGATAATCGGGACGTTCCAGCGTTGTGACAAGGTGGCGGCAATCAGCGGGATGTTGGCCCCGCCACCTATTAGCGCGATCGCAGCCAGATCCGAATCTCGAATGTGGTTGCGCTGCAAGGTTTCCCGCGCAGCTAGACAGAAGCCGTGCAAGGCCGGCCGGATCACTTCGTCACATTCAGCCCTGGTGAGCTGGATCTGCCTCGTTGATCCCACCAAGTCGAGTCGCACCGGGGCAGTGCCGGTAGTCGATAGCTGCTCCTTAGCGCGTCGACATTCGACCAACAACTGGGCCAGTGAACCAATCGTGGACGTAGCGGAGTCGTCGGCTAAACCAATACCGGGCACTTTGCCCAGCACGTAGTTGAGCAGCGCCTGATCAATCCGGTTGCCGGCAAAATCGCAGTGCCGCACGGCCGGAGCCACCGGCCGGTATTCCTCGGCGACGTCAAGAAGGCTGATGGTGCTCCCGGTACCACCGAAATCGCCGATCACCATGATTCCCCTAGCCGGCAACCCGGGGTTGGCCCGCAACGCCGCGAGCGCGGCCGCCGCGTCGGTAAGCACTGACATGTCGCGTTCCCCACCAGACCACTCCGGTACCCAGCGCACTCCCGCCATCACTGCCTCAACTGCTGCCGGCGACCAGTGCGCGGGATAGCTCACCCCCACCTGGTCTGGCAATGCAACACCACCCGTCGCCGCATAGGCCAGCGCACGCAACGCATCGCCAAGCAGCAACTCCGGGCGGTGCAGCGAACCATCGGCCGCCACGATGGCCGCTGGGTCACCAAGTCGGTCGATGAAGTCGGTAATGACCAGGCCGTAGCCATCAAGTAGCGGATTCTCGGATGGCACGCCCACCTCTGGCGGTCGGTGCGACAGCAAGGTCAACACCGGTTTGCGGGTGAGGGTACGGCCAAAGGCCACCGCCGCGAGGTTGGTAGCACCGATCGAGATGCCCAGTGCCGACCTCAAATCACCTTCCATGTCATCCCATCCCAGAAGTGCGTGCGTGGTTCGCCTGCAGCAGTGGGGGCCAGTTCAACGTAAAGCGTGCCGGAATGTCCCCCTCAGCCGATACCCGGTCGGTGCCTGAAGTTCCTTACCGCAGGGTGGTGCGCATCAACAAGACGCTGTAGGCAGACCACAGGGACAGGGTGAAATACAGGTCCCGTCCTGATGACCACGGATGAATGTAGGGAGCGTAGATACCGCCGGGGATGGCCGTTGAGGACACTAGCACCGTAGGCCAGCTCCACCGTCCTGCTGGCGTGTCGGCGGTCCGCATGACGACATTGTTGAAAAAATCTGTATAGAGCACGACGAATTTCTGTAGGTAGTCGTTCCAGGCCAAGGAGAGTTCGCTGGTGGCATCCCAAATCACTTGGATAGCCAGGAAAGGCTTGCCCCGACGCCATCCCACCGGGGTGTAGTACTCGTATTGAGATAAGTCCAGTAGGGAGTTTTCTGGTACTCGAGACAGAAACGCCATACCGCCTCGGCCCGAGGTGGTGCCCAACGAATAGATATAGCCGTTGTGGCGAGCGTATGCGTTCTGCTGAAAGTTCTGATATCCCCAGACGAAGCGGTAACCGGGCGCGCCGGAGAAAAAACTTGGGCGAATAGTCTGACGGGCGACGGTCCAGTTTTCCCCGTTGTCTTGGGAGACGGCGATCGCGGAGAAATTTGTCGACCAATGGCCGGGATTTCCCCAGGCACGTACCGACATGAAGTCGATGTATTGCGTTGTTCCCACGCTGATGGCGGCGGTCGGGATGATCGAGGCCTCGGCAGGTGCCACCCCCAAGCTGCTGATGATTTCCTTGGCGAAGTTCGGCCGGGCCGGGTTGACCGGCGAGCCTGCATATATGTTGCCGAACTGCGGATCCGACACGGTGATTCCGGTGGCCAGGTTTCGGCTGGAACTGCGAAACAAGGTGTTTCTCCGCCATTCTTGGCCAGGAACGCGGCAGTTGCCGAATGTGTCGCCAAACGCCATCAGTATCTGATTGTTCGGCCCGGTTTGGCCGTTGTCCCACATGATTCCAAGGTCGGTGCCGGAGATGCCGAAACGGGCGAACGTGTTATTCGCGCTGTAGGGGCCATTGACCCAGGAGACTACTGATGCCCTACCTGCCACGGCGGCGCTCGGCGCAGCCGCCGCAGCAGGCGCCGCGTTAGCGTCTTGGGGTTTGCGCCCGATGGGCAGGTGGGGTATCTGAAACTCCGGTACTGGCAATCTCGGGATCGGAATGTTCGGGATGGCCGGGAGCGGCAAACTCGGGAACGGCAGGTTCGGTGTGGCCTGCGCTGGGCCGGGAGTCGCTGCCGGTGACGCGGTAGTGATTGAGCACGGAGCGGCCACTGCTCGCGGAGGAAGGAGCACCGCAATGGCGATTCCCACAGCGAC
>JAIENC010000133.1 GCA_019751635.1 Mycobacteriaceae bacterium | reverse complement strand
TTATGCACCATTTTGACGAAGTGCCCGGCGCCGGTTGGCCCGCAGTACAGATAACCTTTCTCCGCTTGCCCGATTTCGCCCTGCCGGCCTGGTGTGCGCGGCGCCGCAGCTGTCCCGGGTGCGATGCTGGCAAAGATCGGCTCGACTCGGGCGAACGCCTGCGCATGCCCGCCAATCATGAGGCAATAGCCGCGGTCTCGGCCCCACACTCCCCCGCTGGTACCACAATCCACTAACTGGATTCCCCGCTGAGCCAGCAGCTCAGCATGCCGAAGGTCGTCGCGGTAATAGGAGTTACCACCGTCGATCACAATATCGCCGGATTCGAGGGTGCCGGCTAGGTCCTCCATCACCGCAGTGGTGATTGCTCCTGCTGGCACCATCACCCACACGACCCGGGGCGCCCTGAGCTTTTCAGTGAGCTCCCGCAGGGAACAGACTCCGCGGATCCTCTCTGGACCGACTATCGCCTGAACTGCTTGGGGATTCTGGTCATACACCACGCAGTCGTGTCCGTCATGAACTAGGCGCCGGACAATGTTTGCCCCCATCCGTCCTAGCCCGATCATCCCCAGCTGCATGGGGCCCCCTCTCCCTGGCTCCCCGAGCTGGACGTGGGTTCGCCAGATGCGCCGGATTCATCAGCTGCGGCCAGTCTGTGATGCAACCGAGCCCGGACTTCGTCGGCGGTATAGGCATGTCGCTGCCGCTGATCACGGACAACCAGTACGCCGCCGGCCGCTACCCCTACCGCACCAGCCAACCCAAGCCACTTCCAAAGACTACGCATTACTTCAGACTATTAGTGTGGACTCACACACCCTGACACTGGACGACGCGCTGCAGGAAACCCGCACCGGTGATATCTGGCTCTTCCGCGGTGGATCAGGTCCGGACCGGGCCATCCAGACGTTGACGAACAGCCCGGTGAACCACGTTGGCATGACAGTAGCCATCGACGACCTGCCACCATTGATCTGGCACGCCGAACTCGGCGACAAGCTGACCGATGTGTGGACCGGCACCCAGCACCGCGGCGTGCAACTCAACGACGCCCGCGAAGCGGTGCAGCAATGGCACCACCGGTATCAACAACGGTGCTGGTTCAGGCAGCTAATTCCGCACGCTAACAGCCACCAAGAAGATCAGCTGCTGCGGCTGATCGCACGGATGGACGGCACCCCCTTTCCCGCTACCGCACGGTTAACCGCCCGATGGCTGCGCGGCCGCTTGCCCACCGTCTATGACTGGACACGGGGAATTCCGTTGGTGGCCAAGAAAGCGCGGGAATCAACGCACCGGCGCAAAGCTCAACAGCGCAGCTCTGGGTTGGCCGCAGCGTATTGCGCAGAAACCGTGGCCATCACCTATGAGGACATGGGTCTGCTGAGCACGGAAAAATATGCGAACTGGTTTGACCCGGGTTCATTCTGGAGTGGCGATCTGCTGCCGCTGGCTGCAGGCTACCGATTAGGCGCGGAAATCGCGGTGCTCGTGAGCTAGCGTTGCATTTCCGTCATCGCTGACCAGCCCGTTGCATCGACTGTCTGGCTGATAATCCTCGGGGTAGCCGCCAAGGCTTGCGGCAGCAGCCGCATCGCCTGCTGGAAGTGGTCGCTGCTGACATGAACGTGGCCAGCTTCCGGGTCACGAAATGCTTCAATGAGTACATATTCGGCTGGGTTATCCAGGCTGCGTGACCATTCGAACCAGAGGTTGCCCGGCTCGGCCCGAGTTGCTGCAGTGAACGGTGCCACCAGATCAGGCCAACGGTTGGTCCACTCGGGTTTGGTCTCGAACTTAACCACGATAAAGATCACGGCCGCGTCCCTTCCTCGTCGAGTGCTATGCCATTGGCTGCACGGCTATTTCTCTCGCACCGATTTGGTTGCTGCACCATGCCGAAACTCCACCACGTCACCATCCGCCATCACGTAGTCCTTGCCCTCCATGCGCACCTTGCCGGCGGCGCGGGCGGCAGCCATCGAACCGGCGGCAACGAGGTCGTCATAGGACACAATCTCGGCCTTGATGAAGCCTTTCTCGAAGTCGCTGTGAATCACACCGGCCGCTTTCGGGGCGGTATCACCCTGGTGAATGGTCCAGGCTCGGGTTTCTTTGGGTCCTGCAGTCAGGAAGGTCTGCAGCTTGAGGGTGTGAAAACCCGCTCGAGCCAATGCGTCCAGACCGCGCTCGGTCTGCCCAATCGACTGGAGCAATTCGGCGGCGGACTCTTCGTCGAGTTCTTGCAACTCAGCTTCGATTTTGGCGTCCAGGAAAACCGTGTCGGCTGGTGCGACGAGTTCGCGCAACTCGGCTAATCGGGCGGCATCGGTCAGCACCGCCTCATCGGCGTTGAACACATAGAGGAACGGCTTTGTGGTGAGCAGATTCAACTCCTTGAGCACCGCAACATCGACACCGCTCGCGCTACCCGCCGCGAACAAAGTCTTACCGTCGTCTAGCACCCGTTGCGCGGCCACCGCCACGTCATACAACGGCTTACGGTCTTTGTTATTGCGGGCTTCTTTTTCCAGCCTGGGTAGCGCTCGGTCCAAGGTCTGCATATCGGCCAGGATCAGCTCGGTGTTGACAATGTCGATATCCGAGGTGGGGTCTACTCGCCCGGAAACGTGTACCACGTCGTCATCGGAGAAGACTCGCACAACCTGGCAGATCGCATCACATTCGCGGATGTTGGCTAAAAATTGGTTGCCAAGCCCGGCCCCCTCAGAGGCGCCTTTAACGAGTCCAGCGATGTCGACGAAGCTCACCGGCGCAGCAATGATGCGCGTCGAACCAAAGATCTGGGCCAGACCGGCCAATCGCGGGTCAGGCAGGGCTACCACGCCCTCATTCGGCTCGATCGTGGCAAAGGGATAGTTGGCTGCTACCACGTTATTGCTGGTCAACGCATTGAACAGCGTTGACTTGCCGACATTCGGTAGCCCCACGATGCCCAGACTCAAGCTCACAGGAAGCAAAGTCTAGCCAAGCACCGCGCCATGCCACGCCAGGGACGCCACCCAGGTCTTTACCGGCCTTTTGGCCCAAAACCGGTACGGTCAATGTGTGTCATCACAGCGAGCGAGGCCCCCGGTAGCGGCGGGACACCGTTCGATTCACCCGCACATCTGCGGCGTACCGGCATGGGCCGCCGTCGTGATTGCCATGACCGCGACGGCGATCGGATTTGCCGTCGACGCCGGATTAAACGGCAAGCAACTGACCCACATCTTTGCCGGATGCTATGTCACGGGGTGCGTTGCTGCGGTGCTGGCAGTACGCCAATCCGGCATCTTTACCGCGGTCATCCAGCCGCCACTGATCTTGTTTTTTTCTGTTCCGGGCGCTTACTGGCTTTTCCACGGCGCAAAGATTGCCGGCACCCGAGACATCCTGATCAACTGCGGCTATCCGCTGATTGAGCGTTTCCCACTGATGCTGTTCACCTCGATCGCAGCAGTACTTATTGGGGTGGTTCGCTGGTATGTGGCAACACCACGGCAGCAGTCTCACGCAGCGGAGGGCGACACCGATACCGGCACCACGCCCGATCGTCTGCACATTGCCGCGAAACTTGCTGCCAGCTGGCGCCGCTACCGGGCCAGTCGTTCGGCCACGGAGGCAACCACCGATGCCCAACCAATCCAATCAACCGCTCATCGACCGAAATCCCGAAGGACCTCCGCAGACCGGTCCAGCAAACGCAGTAACACGACGCGTTCTCGGCATGCACGTCGCGCAGCAAGCGAGGAGCCCCCAGCATGGGACGAACCTTTCAGGCGCCGCCGGCCCGGGCACGATGTCGAGGACGAAGCCTCTCGCCAGCGGCGACGCCGGGATACCCCGCCGCGTCTAGAGCGTGACGAGTGGTCGACGCCTCCGCAGCGCAGCCGCTTCGATCCGTACGAACCATTGCAGCCCTACCAGCCGCAACGCCGCCGCGGTACAGCAACCGGGGCAAACAGCGCTCACCAACCCATCTCGCCGGTCCGCTATCGGCAGTCAGCGCAGTATGACGAGTTTTCTGGCTATCCCCGCACTGAGCGACCGCGCCGCCGGCCGCCCGAGCGGATGTAGCAATCAGATCAAGAGCGGGCCGGGCGAACCTCGCGGGGCAGGGCGAACACCAGGGTCTCATTGGCCGTCGTCACCGGCTGCACCACGTCGTAGCCGTACTCGGCTAGCCGCTCTAGCACACCGCGCACCAACACCTCGGGCACCGACGCACCCGAGCTAACCCCGACCGTAGACACCCCGGCCAACCAGGCCGGATCGATATCGTCGGCATAATCGACTAGCCGCGCCGCCGGGCAGCCGGCACCTTGGGCAACTTCCACCAGTCGGACCGAGTTTGACGAGTTACGCGACCCGACCACAATCACCAACTCGCATTCTGGCGCCATTGCCTTCACCGCGACTTGCCGATTCTGGGTGGCGTAGCAGATGTCATCGCTGGGCGGGTCTTGCAAATGGGGAAACCGCTGACGCAATTTTTTGACGGTCTCCATCGTTTCATCCACCGACAAAGTGGTCTGGGAAAGCCACACCACCTTGTGCTCGTCACGCACTGCCACCTGGTCCACAGCGTCGGGTCCGTCAACTAGCTGGACATGCTCGGGCGCTTCCCCAGCCGTACCGATGACTTCCTGATGGCCCTGATGACCGATGAGCAAGATGTCGTAATCGTCGCGAGCGAAACGTTTAACTTCGTTATGCACTTTGGTCACCAACGGGCAGGTGGCATCGATGGTCTGCAGATCACGTTCGGTGGCGGCGGCGTGCACCGTCGGCGCCACCCCATGCGCGGAGAACACCACCATGGCACCCTCGGGGATCTCATCGGTCTTGTCGACGAAAACCGCACCAGCCTTGGCCAAGGTGGCGACCACATGCCGGTTATGCACGATCTCATGCAGCACGTAGACCGGTGGGCCGTGTTGTTCTAAGGCACGTTCAACCGTCTCGACAGCCCGATCCACCCCGGCGCAGTACCCGCGCGGCTCAGCCAACAGCACCCGCTTACCGAGGGGACTGCCACCTGCGGCCCTTATCGAACCCGATGCGCCGGGAATTCCCATATCAACAGTCGGCGGCATGGTCATCAGGGTACTTTCCAACGACACGCACTCGCTAGCGCACACCCCCGGCTTGGACTTGGCGGCCGCTTAAGGCAATCTGGGATCCATGGCTTCTGCACCGTACGGGGTTCGACTGTTGGTCGGCGCGGCTACAGTCGCCGTCGAGGAAACGATGAAACTACCGCG
>JAIENC010000123.1 GCA_019751635.1 Mycobacteriaceae bacterium | reverse complement strand
GCATTCGCAGAAACCGTATTCATGGGAATCATATTCATGGGCAATGCGCTCCCCATTAGGCCCCCAAGGTACTCATAGGACATATTCGGCCCCTCCTCACCTCATTGTGTGAAATGTCGCCCGCTGTTGTGATATTCAGCCATTTCGAACAGGTGATCGAACCTCGGTTTGCTATACTGCAACCGGCCAAACCGGGAAATCACACTGGTGTGATTAGACACGCGTTGACTTCGCCAGTCAAGCATTCAAAGCAGTTTCCGTATCATCTCGTGACCAGAATTCGATAATTCCACCGTGACCGCGGCGCGTCCGACTCCGCGCGTGTCGTACTGTCGTGCGATGTGAAGGTCACCGTTCTTGTCGGCGGGGTTGGCGGCGCCCGCTTTCTCCTCGGCGTACAACAGCTGCTCGGCCTGGGCCAATTCGTCACCACCGATGGTTCAGCCACTAACCATCAACTGACCGCCCTGGTCAATATCGGCGACGACGCCTGGATGCACGGCTTACGCATCTGCCCAGACCTCGATACCTGCATGTACACCCTGGGCGGTGGCATCGATCTTCAGCGCGGCTGGGGTCGGCGCGACGAAACTTTTTCGGCCAGAGCGGAATTAGCTTGTTACGGGGTACAGCCAGACTGGTTCGAACTCGGTGATCGCGATCTAGCGACCCATCTGGTCCGCAGCCAAATGCTGCGGGCCGGCTACCCACTGTCCCTGGTAACCACCGCACTATGCGACCGCTGGCAACCCGGCGCCACACTGCTGCCCGTCAGCGACGACCGCTGCGAAACCCATGCGGTCATTACCGATCCTGTCGACGGTAATCAGCGTGCGATCCACTTCCAGGAATGGTGGGTGCGCTACCGCGCCCAAGTACCAACCCACAGCTTCGCTTTCATCGGCGCCGAAAAGGCAAGCGCTACTTCCGAAGTGGTTGATTCGATCACCGACGCCGACATTGTGTTGTTAGCGCCGTCGAATCCGGTGGTCAGCATCGGCGCCATCTTGGCCATCCCCGGCATCCGCGCAGCGCTACGGTCAACCAGCGCACCCATTGTGGGCTACTCGCCGATCATCGCCGGCAAACCGGTGCGCGGCATGGCAGAGGTATGCCTTGCCGTTACCGGAGTGGAATCCACCGCCGCAGCAGTAGGCCAGCTCTACGGCGCCCGAAGCGCAACCGGGATACTAGATTACTGGTTAATCCATCACAGTGATCACGCCGAAATCGACGGTGTCACAGTGCAATCCATACCACTGCTGATGACCGACCCGCATGCAACGGCCGATATGGTGCGTGCCGGGATGGATCTTGCTGGCGTGGCCAGATGACCAACCCCCAGGCGCCGGCGCGGGGCGATCATGGCACCGCCGCGGCGATCGAGGTACTGCCGGTAACTGGGCTACCCCAATTTCGTCCTGGTGACGATTTGGGTGTTGCCATCTCGACGGCCGCACCGTGGCTACATGACGGCGATATCGTCACCATCACCAGCAAAGTGGTATCCAAGTGCGAAGGCCGACTGGTGCCGGCACCCCAGGACGCCGATAAGCGGGATACCTTGCGACGCAAGCTAGTCGATAGCGAAGCGGTACGCGTGTTGGCCCGCAAAGGCCGGACATTGATCACCGAGAACCGGATTGGGCTGGTCCAAGCTGCCGCCGGGGTGGACGGATCCAACGTCGATCGAACCGAACTCGCACTACTACCCAGCGATCCAGATGCCAGTGCCGCGATGCTGCGGGTCAAGCTGCACGAATTACTCGGCGTCGCCGTCGCTGTGGTGATCACCGATACCATGGGCCGCGCCTGGCGTAACGGCCAAACCGACGTGGCAATCGGTGCCGCGGGCCTAGAAGTGCTACACGGTTATAAGGGCGCCGTTGACCCGCACGGCAATGAGTTACACGTCACCGAGATCGCCATCGCCGATGAGGTCGCTGCGGCAACTGATCTGGTCAAAGGCAAGCTGACCGGAGTACCGGTCGCGGTGGTCCGCGGCCTCGCTGGACTGGTCCGAGCCGACCACACTGCGACGGCTCGCCAGCTCGTGCGGTCAGGGGCCACGGACTTGTTTTGGTTGGGCACCGCCGAAGCCCTCGAGCGAGGACGCCAACAAGCCCAGTTGCTGCGTCGGTCGGTACGTAAATTCCGCAATGAACCCGTACCACAGCAACTCATCGAAGCCGCAGTCGCCGAAGCGCTCACCGCACCAGCGCCACACCACACCCGGCCAGTCCGATTCGTGTGGCTACAAACTGCCACCATTCGCACCCGCCTCCTGGACCAGATGAAAGAGCTGTGGCGCCGCGACCTGGCCCGTGACGGTCACTCCGCCGATGCTATCGAACGGCGTGTAGCGCGAGGCCAGATTCTTTACGACGCACCCGAAGTCATCATCCCCATGCTCGCCCCCGAGGGGGCCCATCGTTATCCCGATAGCGCTCGCACCAAAGCCGAACGCACCATGTTCACCGTAGCGGTGGGGGCGGCGGTGCAAGCGCTCTTGGTCGCCTTAGCGGTCCGCGGGCTGGGCAGCTGCTGGATCGGCTCGACGATCTTCGCCGCCGATCTCGTGCGTACCGAATTGGAGCTACCTGAAGACTGGGATCCGTTGGGCGCGATTGCTATTGGTTACGCCGAGCAGCCGGCCGGGTTACGCAATCCGGTAGCTGCACCAGATCTGTTGCTGCGGAGATAAGGATTTTCAGACACCGTGCCAACAACAATGGTAGAGCGCAGATGAGCGTACGCGATTCGGCCATGACGATCCTGACCAACTGGCAGGCTCCCGATCCCACCCAAGATGCCTTGCGACATGCGGTGCTCGCGTTCACCCTAGCCCGCACGGACGCCTGCCGCCGGGAATGCATACCGGGTCATCTCACCGCCTCAACCTTGGTGCTCGACCACCAGCGCAATCGGGCGTTACTCACTTTGCATCCCCGCTTGGGCCGGTGGGTACAGCTCGGTGGGCATTGCGATGACACCGACGACGACATCGTGGCCGCGGCACTGCGCGAAGCTACCGAAGAATCCGGGATCAGCGGCTTGCAGATCAGTTCCGAGCTGATCGCGATCCATGTTCACCCGGTTACCTGCTCGTTAGGCGTGCCCACCCGGCACTTAGACCTTCAGTTCGCAGCATGGGCACCGCCGGATGCGCAGATCACCCGGAGCGCAGAATCCATAGACCTGCGATGGTGGCCGATCAACGCTATGCCAGCTGACACTGATCATGCATTGGCGGAGTTGGTTTCCCTGGCCCGGGCAGCAATGACTTAGACGTCGCTGGAGAAGCGGATCCCACCATCGGGCAGGACCACCCCCGGCCACACCCGGGCACCGTGGAGCAACTCGCAGCGCGCACCGATATGGGCCCCGTCGCCAATGACTGCGTCACGGAGCAGGGCCCGCGGCCCGATGCGGGCACCAAAACCAACGATTGACCGCTCGATTACCGCACCGGCCTCCACCCGAACGCCGTCAAAAATCACTGCGCCGTCCAACCTGACGCCGGGGCCGATTTCGGCACCCCGCCCAACAACGGTCCCACCGACTAGCAGCGCACCGGGAGACACCGCAGCCCCCTCATGAACCAAGCGTTCACCGCGCTGTTGCTGAAGTGCCGACGACGGGGCAATGCCGCGTACCAGATCAGCCGAGCCACGCACGAAGTCTTCCGGAGTCCCCATATCGCGCCAGTAGGTGGTGTCGACGTAGCCGCAAACCGCGATGCCACCGTCGGAAAGGAGACCGGGGAACACCTCCCGCTCGACCGAGACCTCCCGACCCCGGGGGATCCGGTCGATAATCTGACGTTGGAACACATAGCAGCCGGCGTTGACCTGATCCGTCGGAGGATCCTCAGTCTTTTCCAGAAACGCGGTAACCCGGCCGTTCTCGGTGGGCACGCAGCCGAATGCCCGCGGATCGGATACCCGCACCAGGTGCAGGGTGACATCAGCGTGATGAGTCCAATGATGATCGAGCAACTGATTCAAATCCACGCCCGACAACACATCGCCGTTGAACACCATCACGGTGTCATGCCGCAGCTTGCTGGCGACGTTAGCGATACCACCGCCAGTCCCGAGCGGATGCTCCTCGGTGACGTAGTCAATCTGCAAGCCCAGCTGCGATCCATCACCGAACGCCGTCTCGAACGCCGCCGGCTTGTACGACGTGCCCAGCACCACATGCTCGATACCGGATGCGGCAATCCGCGACAACAAATGGGTGAGAAACGGTAGCCCAGCGATAGGCAGCATGGGCTTGGGCGCCGACAAAGTCAGTGGCCGCAACCGGGTCCCTTTGCCGCCGACCAAGATCACCGCATCGACGTGCGCCGGTGTCAACGGAGACGTCATCGGTTCGGCCGTTCCCGATGCGAACCACGCACCACCAAGCCGGTCCGGATGGCTAGCCCAGCCCGCAGCGCCCACCGCAGCGGTGCGCACCACCAACCGGGATAGCGGTCAGCGAGGAAAAGATACGTGCTTTTGTGGTGAGCGGCCAAATGACTAGCCGGGTCGCGTCCGGTGGAATGACCTTTATCATGCAAAACTTCCGCCGACGGCACATAGACGGATAACCAGCCGGCTTGGCTAAGTCGGTCACCTAAATCCACGTCCTCCATGTACATGAAGTAACGCTCGTCGAAACCCCCAATCTGATCAAAAGCTTCCCGACGCACCAGCAGACAAGACCCAGACACCCAGTCCACAGCACGCTCACTGGGCTCTAGCCGTTCCTGGCGATACGCCGCCGACCAGGGGTTATTTGGCCAAACCGGACCGAGTACTGCGTGCATCCCACCGCGGATCAGCCGAGGCCGGTGGCGCGCCGAAGGATACCGAGATCCGTCCGGATCCCGGATAAGCGGGCCGAAGACCGCCCCTCGCGGCCAACGGGCAGTGGCGGCTAACAGCGCGTCAATGCTGCCTGGCCCCCATTGCACGTCCGGGTTGGCTACCACAACCCACTCGTCGGCAATCCCGTCTTGGGCCCAACCCTGCTCACCACTGACCTGCGCGAGCATGGCCACCGCACGATTAACCGCAGTTCCGTAGCCGAGGTTGGCTCCGGTGGCAAAAAGCCGCACACCTTTGTGACGCTCAACCGCGGCCTGCGGCATTCCATCGGTAGAACCGTTGTCGGCGATCAGCACC
>JAIENC010000186.1 GCA_019751635.1 Mycobacteriaceae bacterium | reverse complement strand
CAAGCGGCCGCACCGTATGCGGGGTGGTTGCAGCAGGCGGCGGTGCATGCGCAGACAGCGGCCGACCAGGCGCAGCGGGTGGCCGCGGTGTTTGAGGCGGCTCAGGCGGCGGTGGTGCCGCCGGTGGTGGTGGCGGCCAATCAGAATCTGTTGCGGCAGTTGGTGGCCTCGAATGTGTTGGGGTTTAATGCTCCGGCGATTGCGTTTGTGGAGTCTGTTTATGAGCAGATCTGGGCTCAGGATGTGGCCGCGATGGTGGGGTATCGCAGCGGTGCTGCGGCGGCGATTGCGCCGGTGGCGCCCTGGGCGGAAGCGCTGAACGGCCTGCCCGGGCTCGCAGGATTAGGCCAAGGTGTCAACAGCGCGGCCGCTGTCATCACCAACCTAGGCATTGGCAATATCGGCAGCAACAATCTTGGCAACGGCAATGTCGGTTCGCTCAACCTCGGCAACGGCAACCTCGGCAACGGCAATATTGGCAATGGCAACGACAGTACCGGCGGTACCACCGAAGGCGTCGGCAACTTGGGTTTCGGCAACACCGGCAACGTCAACCTCGGTTCCGGCAACACCGGTAGTTACAACATCGGGATTGGCAATACCAGTCCGGTCAGCCTGCTTCCCCCTAATGCCAACAACTTTGGAAACGTCGGCGGCGGCAACAACGGTAACGGCAATGTGGGCTGGGGCAACTTAGGCAACAACAACACTGGCCTGGACGCGCGCATCCTGCGCTTATTGGGGTCGGGAAATCTCGGCGACGGTAACCAGGGATTTGGTAACTTCGGTAACTCCAACATCGGGCTGGGTAACCGCGGCACCAACAACATCGGTATCGGGCTTATCGGCGATAACCAGATCGGCATTGGTGGATTGAATTCCAATGTCAGTGGCTGGAACATTGGCTTCGGCAATGACGGTATCGCCAACTGGGGCTTCGGTAACACCGGGATATCTAACATCGGTTTCGGCAACACCGGCAACAATAATTTTGGCATCGGGCTTAGCGGTGACAACCAGATCGGCTTCGGGGCGCTGAACTCCGGTAGCGGGAACATCGGATTCGGTAATTCCGGCACCAACAACGTCGGCTTTTTCAATACCGGCAACGGTAACAGCGGCTTTTTCAACACCGGCACCGATAACTGGGGTTTATTCAACTCCGGACAAGTCAACACCGGTTCGTTCAACACTGGCAGTACCAACACCGGCTTTGGTAATTCGGGTATTGCTAATTCCGGTCTCTTTAATGCCGGTAGCTATAACTTAGGACTGAGTAATTCTGGCCAATACAACGGGGGTAATTTCAACTCAGGTAACCACAATTCCGGTAGTTTTAATGCGGGGCAATACAATGCCGGCTATTTCAACACCAATGAAGGAAATGTGGGCTTTGGCAACTCGGGTCAAGGCAACACCGGTTGGGGCAACTCCGGCATTTTCAATACTGGCTTCGGTAACTCGGGTGACGAAAACACCGGTTTCTGGAATGGCGGTACTGACAATACCGGTTGGTCCAACGGCGGCAACACAAACACCGGTTTCTGGAATGGCGGTAACGGCAATACCGGCATTGGTGGGACGAGCAGTTACACCGGAAACTCGGGCTTTTACAACACCGGTACCGACAATTCGGGGTTCTTTAACGTCGGCAACGATAATTCGGGTTTTGGCGTTGGGCTGATCCGGGGTAGTGCAATCAACAGCTCAGGATTTTTCACTAATAGCACCAACAGCTCGGGGTTCTTCAATGTCGGGCTTGGCGCCTACCAACATGGCTTCTTTAACTTCGGCAGTGGAGATCACCAGGTAGGGGTGCTGAACTTCGGTAGCGGTCTGTCCCAGACCGGCTTCCTCAACAGCGGCAGCAACAGCTACTACGTAGGCTTCGGCAACACCGGAAGCGGTACCAACCAAATCGGCTTCTTCAACCTCGGAGCTGGCAACAGCAACGCAGGCTTCTTTCACCAAGGCGTAGGTAGCTCAGGCATGTTCAACACCGGTGCTACTAGCTCGGGTGGATTTAACTCTGGGACTAACCAGGCGGGTTTCTTTAGCGGCCTGCTCTGATCGTCCGAGCGTGGATCTGAGGATGCGCTACCGCGCTCGGGATTTAGGCGTCTAGCCGGGCGAACTGGTCTTGGCGGTATTGCTCAACGCACTGGGCGCGCCTGACCTTGCCGCTGGTGGTGATGGGGATTGAGCCGGGGGTTACCAGAACCAGATCTGAAACGCTCAAGCCGTGCGAGGTTGATATCGCTGAGGTGACTTCCCGTTTGATGGAGTCGAGTCGGTTTTGTGCTTCTTCATGGGAGTCGCCGCGTTTGATGAGTTCGATGATGGCGACTAGCCGTTCCATGCCCTCGTCGGGAACTGCGATCGCCGCACAGCGGCCTCGGGTGATTTCCTGAATGGTCGCCTCAATATCGTCGGGCGAATGGTTGCGCCCGTAAACGATCAGCAAATCCTTAATGCGGCCAATGATGAACAATTTGCCATCGATAATGAACCCGGAATCTCCGGTTCGTAGCCACGGGCCTACCGGCGTACCGACGGACGGAGCCACGAGCGTGGCGCCGAATGTGTGTTGGCTCTCATCCGGCTTATTCCAATAGCCGGTGGCGACGTTGTCGCCGTGTACCCAGATCTCGCCGACCGTCTCTGCAGGACATTCGGTCTGGGTTTCGGGGTCCACAACGCGCACTGTCGGTGCTTGTGACAGGGGGTAACTGATCAATGGAGTGCCCTCGGTGCTGATGCACCGTTTGGCGCGTCCAGCGGTTAATTCGGCTGATTCGAAATTAACTAACTCGGGTGGTTCGCCAGCCTTGCTGGTCGCTACATACACCGTGGCTTCAGCCAGCCCATAGGATGGCCGCAATACTTTTGCTTGTAAATTGAAAGGTGCGAATCGGGTTATGAAACGTTGCATTGTTGCTGGTTGCACCCGCTCGCTGCCATTGAGAATGGTGTGTATGCCGCCGAGGTCGAGTCCAGCCATGTCCTCATCGGATGTTTTGCGCGCAGCCAGTTCGTAGGCGAAATTAGGTGCCGCAGAAAATGCATTGGGGTTGTTGGCCAGCATATGCATCCAGCGGGCTGGTCGTTGCAGAAAAGATACTGGACTGGTGACTACCGAACGCATTCCCCCTAATATCGATGCGCATATTCCGAGCACTAAGCCCATGTCGTGATAAAAGGGCAGCCACGATACCAAAGTGGTGTCTAGCGGAAAAATCCCTCCGCTGTCGGCAAAATAGCCAGCGATAAGTTGTTTGAAATTAGCAACCAAATTCTCGTGCGAAATAATTACTCCGGCTGGCTGCCGAGTAGATCCTGATGTGTACTGTAGATATGCGATCTCTTGGTAGCTATTTCTGGCGGTAGTTAAGCGTCGCGGAGAGCTAAAGTCGATCAAGTCGACTTCGATGATTGAGGTGATGGTTTTTCCGGGTTGACGCTGGGTGTATTCGATCACGCTGCTTAGGGACGAAGAGGTGGTAAGAATCGCAGTGGGTGCTGCGTCGTATATCACCGAATTAACGCGCTCATCGCTGGCTCCGCCCAGCGGAACCGAGAGTGGAACCGCGATAAGTCCGGCTTGCAGGATGCCGATAAATGCGATGATATAGTCAATTCCTTGGGGTGCAAGTATTACCACGCGATCACCGGGTGCGGTGCATTCCTTCAATTCTGCTGCAACATTTAATGACCGTTGATATAACTGTAGCCAAGTCAATTTTTCGGCAACGCCAGACCAATCTTGCTCGTAATTCATAAAAGTTAGCGCCGTATCATCGGGCTGCAGATTCGCGGACTCGCGCAAAATGGTGGGAATGGTAGGCGCATTCATATGCGTTACGGTACCGTCCGGTTGAGGGGCTGCCAACCGGCGTGGTTTGGGCGGAATCTAGTTGACGCGCCGCGGAAAAGTTGGTGCGCGTATGGGTTCTGGCGGCTGGCGGGGTTGTTTCGCTGTCGGTGAACACCGTGTGCGGAAAATGCGTGCAGACACCTACGACGCGATAGCTACATGC
Source organism: Mycobacteriaceae bacterium (assembly GCA_019751635.1). Lineage (GTDB taxonomy): Bacteria > Actinomycetota > Actinomycetes > Mycobacteriales > Mycobacteriaceae > Mycobacterium. The sequence goes on along the minus strand of JAIENC010000186.1, from coordinate 1,137 downwards.
AGGTAGCCGCCGGGTTGCCGAGTCGCGAAATTGTCTGGCCGCATTCGCAAAACTGCTGTTCAGCAGCTTGGAGGCGGTGTTGAGTGGGGAAATTTCCGGTCATTTCGCCGCAACTTTCTGCTACGACCGTCTAAGCTTGTTGCTTCGTGTAGATCTGTGTGCAATACCAGGGTTTGCGCACAGGCCAAGGTTTGCACCAGGTTAGTGGTTATCGGAGCGACGTGGCACGATTCTGCGGCCCTATCGAATATTCGGTGCGCCTCAAGATTTGCCGGTTGAGCCGGGGGAGGGTGAACGGTTGATAGAGCCAGGTGTGACTCCGATTGCTGTTATCGGGATGGCGTGCCGGCTGCCTGGCGGGATCAACTCCCCCGAGCAGCTCTGGGAGGCGTTGCTGCGCGGTGACGATCTGGTTACCGAGATTCCGGCGGACCGATGGGACGCCGATGAGTACTACGACCCTGAGCCCGGGGTGCCGGGGCGTTCGGTGTCACGGTGGGGGGCGTTCCTCGATGACGTGGCCGGTTTTGATGCCGAGTTCTTCGGGATCAGCGAACAAGAAGCCACCGCCATCGATCCGCAGCACCGCTTGCTGCTGGAGACCTCATGGGAAGCCATGGAGCACGCCGGGTTACGGCCGGCTACCAAGACTGGGTCGCAGACCGGTGTCTTCGTCGGTTTGACCCATGGCGATTACACACTGCAAGCAGCAGATGCCAATACCCTCGATGGCCCCTACGGATTTACCGGGAACAGTTTCAGCTTCGCGTCCGGGCGAGTCTCGTACGCGATGGGGCTGCATGGACCGGCGGTCACCGTTGATACCGCATGCTCATCGGGTCTGACCGCGGTGCACCTGTCATGCCGAAGCCTGCATGAGGGAGAAAGCGATCTGGCCCTAGCCGGTGGTGTCTCGGTGATGCTGGATCCGCGCAAGTTTGTCTCGGGATCGGCGCTGGGGATGGGATCGCCGACCGGGCGTTGTCATGCGTTCGATGTGGCCGCGGACGGGTTTGTGCCGGGCGAGGGCTGCGTTGTGGTGGTGCTCAAGCGGTTAGCTGATGCCGAGCGTGATGGTGATCGCATTCTTGCGGTGATCCGGGGTACGGCCTCTAATCAGGACGGTCGCACCGTCAA
>JAIENC010000176.1 GCA_019751635.1 Mycobacteriaceae bacterium | reverse complement strand
CGGGGATGCTTGCCTGATTCCAAGGCGATACTCCGCTCCTCGATGGTGAGATCCCGGAAGCTAACGGGGTGGCTACTGCCCGCGGGTTGGCACGGGTCTACGGTGCGATCGTCAATGGCGGCGAGATTGATGGGCGACGATTTTTATCCGATGACCTGGTTGCCGGTCTGACTGGCCGCAAAGATCTGCGTCCAGACCGAAATCTGTTGATTCCCTTAGGGTTTCATCTTGGCTATCACACTATGCCGGTGCTCAATGTGATGCCCGGCTTTGGCCACGTTGGGCTGGGTGGCTCAGTTGGCTGGGCAGATCCAGCGACCGGCATGGCTTTCGCTTTTGTGCATAACCGGCTGCTGTCGCCGTTCGTGTTGACTGACCAGGCCGGGTTTGTCGGGCTTGCTGCCCTGTTGCGGCGGGCGGCGGGCAATGCTCGACGGCACGGTTTCCGTCGCGTGACTGAGTTTGGTGCGCCCTACCCCGAAACTGGTGCGGTTGCCGGGTGAGACCAGGCATCCGCAGTCTTGAGGATGCGCTGCACGCGACGCGAGCGATGAGGCATGATCGGCGGCCATGAAACTTGGGCAGGCGTTTGACCCGCGCGCTAACGCGCTCAACGCGTTCCGGCTGGTGCTTGCGGTCGTGGTGATCTTGTGGCACGCCTTTCCGCTCACCGGTCGTGACGTCTCATTTTGGCCGCTCCATCAGCTTCTTAGCGAGGTCGAAGTGGACGGTTTTTTTACGATTTCAGGTTTTCTGATCACCGCGAGTTGGTTTCGTCGTCCACGGGTCCGTGACTATCTGACTGCCCGGGCTCTTCGTATTCTGCCCGGTTTCTACACCTGCCTAGTGGTGACCGCATTCGTTGCTGCGCCAATCGGCGTAGCGATGCAGGGCGGCTCTGCTAGCGCGCTGCTGCGATCATCGGCGCCGATCGAGTACGTCGGGAAGAACATCGGCGTATGGATGCTCCAATTTGATATCGGCGCCACACCACACGGGATTCCTATCGCGGGTGTGTGGAACGGTTCGCTGTGGACCCTCGGATGGGAGCTGATTTGCTATCTGGCGGTAGTTGTTCTTGGAGTGTGGGGACTGCTCAACCGCCGCTGGTTTCTCCCCATAGCACTGGTTTTGCTGCTCGCGATTTCTCTGGTGCCCTGGGCAGAGTTATTGCCGCCAATAGTGAACGCATTACCGGCGATCGGCGCTCGTTTTGGTCTGATGTTTGGGGCTGGGGCACTGGTGTATCAATTCCGAAATGTTCTGCCCGCTCGGTGGTCGTTGGTTGCGGTCAGCATGGCCGTGGTGTTAGCGGCAAGCTTTCTTCCTAACTATCGGCTTGTTGCTGCGATTCCGTTGGCCTACGCCATCATCGTTGCTGGTGCGCTTATCCGCAACGAGCGCTTTACCGTGCACACGGACCTGTCCTACGGCATGTACATTTACGCTTTTCCGATTCAGCAGTTGCTGGTTATCGGTGGGTTCGGCTGGATGAATCCTCTCGCATTCTGGATTCTTGCCGCTACGGCTACTTGGCCGTTTGCCGCCTTGAGCTGGTTAGTGATCGAAAAGCCGGCAATGTCTTGGAAATCACGGTTCTTGCCCAGCGGTGCGCCGTAGCTGATGAGCTGGCGGGCGGCGGGTCGCACGCAGCTTGCGTCTCCACCGTAGGACGTTGCGCCGCAACACATCCACGATCATGGCCCGCAGAAACAGCGGAAGTCGTTTCTTAAACTCTGGGTCCTGGGCCGTGCTGAGCCCGGTGCTGTCGTTGAAGTGGGCAACGACGATATCCATGTATCGGGTGATCAGCGCGGGGTTGGAAAAGCAGCGGATATTGAAATCCCAGTCCGCCCAGATCCGGTAGCGCAGGTTATAGGGGCCAATGCCGGCGAAGAGGGTGCGGCGATAAAAGATCGCTTGGTGGCAGATGTTTCCTTCGAAGAGCAGGCGGTCTAGGTCGAAGACACCGGCGTACCGAGATGCGGTGGAGCCCATCATGACGTCGCCGTAGAGCAGATCGCTGGGTTCGTGCTGCTCAATGAAGGTGGCCACGCAGGCCAGGGTGTCTGCCGCATACAGGGTGTCGTCGGCGCCTAAAAACAGTACCCACGTCCCAGTTGCCATGCTGACACCGTGATTCATGGCGTCGTAGACGCCCTTGTCTGGGCCGCAGTGCGCGATGAGGCGCGCGCCAAATACGGCGGCGAACTCCTTGGGGATGTCGGGGGTTCCATCTGTCGAGCCGCCGTCGAGCATGATTATCTCGTAGTCGCTGCACGTCTGGCTCGCGATGCTGTTCAGGCAAGCATGCAGGGTTGTTGCCACGTTCAGCGTGGGAATGATGATAGAAAACAGCGGCGCGGTCATAAGGTGATGGGCATCCTCAGCGATCAACCTGACCTTCTAGCGTGTCCTGGCGAAAAAAGATTCCATCAGCTTGCAGCATCCGCCCATTACGCATGTCGGTGAAACAGGGGGCTAACCCGGTCAGTGCGAAGCCCAAAGAATACACTAAGTCGAGTGCTTCGCGAATGAGCATGCCCCCTTCGTAAAGGGGTAGGAAAGACAGTTCTATTTGCATGCCGGCGCAATGCTTTTGCACGGTTGCTTGGCCGCCAGAAAGAACCATTTTTTCAAAGCCCTGAACGTCGATCTTGAGGAAGGCCGATTCGGTCGGTTTGAGAATATCTTGCGCGATCGAATCGAGTCGATATATGGGCACCTCTTCGGTTCCGACATAGTTTGCGACGGGGCAGACGTCCTGATGTGCTTTGAGCATGGGCAGTACGGAACTGCTTTCGCCAGAATTCCCTGCGACATTGATAGAAATTTTTCCGTCAAAATCGCCTAGAGCACATTGATGGCAGTCCCAAAGCGAATCTCTTGCTGCTTTCTTTTTCAAGATTGAAAAAGGGGTAGATAAGGGTTCAAATGAGACAATGCGTCCTTTGAATCCGGACCGTCGAAGATCGCTGGCAAACTGTCCAGAATTTGCACCAATATCAATAATCAAATCTATTTTATGTGTTTGTATTTGATTGAGTAGTTGATACCTCCAATCCGTTGCGGAGTGATAGTGCGGTATCATCGCGCCGAGGTGGCGAGCAATCGAGCGGGCGTTCTGTCGGAAATTCATTTCCGTACCTTGGTAGCGTTAGCCAGATACCACGCCACCGTGGCTTCGATGCCGTCGCGCAACGCAATGTGGGGGAACCATCCCGCCTCGCGTAACACTGTAACGTCCAATAACTTTCGGGGCGTTCCATCCGGTTTGCTGGTATCCCAGCAAGTTTTGCCGGGATAACCCACGGCGGTCGCCACCAGCTCGGCGATCTCACTAATGTAGTGATCGATACCCGTGCCCACATTGACGTGCTGGGGGCCGTCATAGTGCTCCAGCAGATACAGACACGCACTCGCCAGATCGTCGACATGGAGCAGTTCACGTCGTGGCGTTCCGGTGCCCCAATTAGTGACTTCCGGCGCGTCGCTGTTCTTGGCTTCGACATAGCGCCGGATAAGCGCGGGCAGCAGATGCGAGCTGGATGGGGAAAAGTTGTCTCCCGGCCCGTATAGGTTGGTTGGCATCGCCGAGATCCACGGCAGGTCATATTGCCGCCGGACCGCCTGCACGTGCAGAAGACCAGCGATTTTCGCGATGGCGTACGCGTCGTTCGTTGGCTCCAACGGGCCGGTCAGCAGCGCGCTCTCAGCGATGGGCTGCGCGCTTAATTTTGGGTATATGCAGGAAGAGCCGAGAAAGAGCAGCCGTGGCACTCGCGCGGCCAGCGCGGCGTCGAGCAGATTGACCTGAATCTGGAGGTTTTCCGACAGAAAATCAGCGGGGCACGTGTTGTTCGCCATAATGCCGCCGACTCGGGCGGCGGCATCGATAACCACCTGCGGTTTTGCTTCGAGGATAAAGTCGAACGTCGCGGCCCGATCGGTGAGATCAAGTTCCGCTCGGGATTGAACAAGAAGATTGGTGAATCCTTCGGCGGTGAACAATCGTACTAACGCCGACCCGACCAAGCCCCGATGCCCCGCGATGTAGACCGGAGCCGTGCGGTCAAGAACGCCAACTCGGGCGGCTGTTGTCCCGTTCATTTCTGGCCGGTGAGGATCGGTGTGTCAATCCAGGACTTGCCGGCGCACTCTAGGGCGGCGATATCGGCATCTACCATGATCCGGGCCAGCTCGGCGGTGTGGATGGAGGCCTGCCAGTCCAACGTTTGGGCGGCCTTGGTGGCATCTCCGATCAGTGCGTCCACCTCGGTGGGACGCAGATAGCGTTGATCAAACTTGACGTGTTTTTGCCAGTCGAGTCCAGCGTGCTCGAATGCGGCATGAACGAATTCGCGCACGGTGTACCCGCGTCCAGTGGCAAGGACGAAGTCTTCAGGTTCGGGGGCTTGCAGCATTCGCCACATGCCTTCGACGTACTCAGGTGCATAGCCCCAGTCCCGAATGGCATCGAGGTTGCCAAGATACAGGTGCGATTCCAGCCCCGCTTGGATCCGGGCCACCGTTCGGGTGATCTTGCGAGTCACGAATGTTTCACCGCGCCGCGGTGATTCGTGATTAAACAAGATTCCGTTCACCGCATACAGTCCGTACGCTTCTCGATAATTACGTGTCACCCAATAGGAGTAGACCTTTGCCGCGCCGTATGGTGACCGTGGATAGAACGGTGTCTGCTCGTTTTGTGGTGGCGGTGATGCGCCGAACATCTCCGACGAGGACGCCTGGTAGAAGCGGCAAGGCAGCCCGGAAAGCCGGACGGCTTCTAACAGTCGCATAGCTCCCATGCCGGTGGTGTCGCCGGTGTGCACGGGTTCGTCGAAGCTGACGCGTACGTGTGACTGCGCCGCGAGGTTGTATACCTCGTCAGGCTGGATGGTGCTCAGTAAAGTCACCAAGCGGGTGCCGTCGGTCAGATCGCCGTAGTGCAAGAACAATCGTGCATCCACCTCATGCGGATCGACATAAAGGTGATCGATTCGCGACGTATTAAACGTCGAAGCTCGCCGGATGAGGCCATGCACCTCGTATCCCTTACTGAGGAGCAGTTCAGCAAGGTAGGAGCCGTCTTGTCCGGTGATGCCGGTTATCAG
>JAIENC010000211.1 GCA_019751635.1 Mycobacteriaceae bacterium | reverse complement strand
GGCACACCCGGCTACCAAGCACCAGAGATCGTGCAGACTGGCCCGACGGTGGCCAGCGATATCTACACAGTGGGACGCACGCTGGCGGCCCTGACCGTGAAGCTACGTACCCGCAACGGGCGCTACACCGATGGGCTACCCGAAAACGACCCCGTGCTCGCCAAATACGACTCATTCGGCCGACTGCTCCGCCGCGCCACCAACCCTGATCCGTTGCGGCGGTTCGCTAGCACCGAAGAGATCTCTAACCAGCTGATGGGGGTGTTACGTGAAGTTGTCGCCCTCGACACGGGGTTACCGCGCCCCGGATTATCCACAATCTTCAGCCGAAGCCGCTCCACATTTGGAGTGGACCTGCTGGTAGCGCATACCGACGTGTACTTGGACGGCCGGATTCACACCGAGAAACTGACCGCTAAGGAGATCGTCACTGCGCTGCAGGTGCCGCTGGTCGATCCCACCGACCCTGCCGCTCCTATCTTGCAGGCGACCGTGCTTTCGCAGCCAGTACAGACACTGGATTCGTTGCGAGCGGTCCGCCACGGTGGACTCAATACCGAAGGCATCGACGTGTCCGAATCGGTGGAACTTCCGCTGATGGAACTGCGCGCACTGCTCGATCTCGGTGATGTCGCCAAAGCCACCCGCAAACTCGATGATCTCGCTGATCGAGTCGGGTGGCGCTGGCGGCTGATCTGGTATCGCGCTGTCGCCGAACTGCTCACCGGCGATTATGACTCGGCGATCAAACATTTCACCGAGGTGCTCAACACTTTTCCCGGTGAGTTGGCGCCCAAAATGGCTCTCGCCGCCACCGCTGAGCTCGCCGGCATCGGCGATGAGCACGATTTCTACCGCACGGTATGGCGTACCGACAATGGCGTGATTTCCGCAGCTTTCGGGTTGGCCCGCGCCCAGTCGGCCACTGGCGACCGAGCCGGCGCGGTCCGCACCCTCGACGAAGTGCCTTCCTCGTCAAGACATTTCACTACTTCCCGACTGACTAGCGCAGTGACCTTGCTGTCCAGCCGATCAACCAAGGAAATCACCGAAGAAGAGATCCGCGACGCAGCCCGGCGAGTCGAAGCATTGCCGCCCACTGAGCCGCGGGTACTGCAGATCCGCGCGCTGGTGCTAGGCAGTGCGCTGGACTGGCTCCAGCATCACCAGGCCAGCACCAACCATATTCTCGGTTTTCCCTTCACCAAGCACGGACTGCGGTTAGGCGTCGAAGCATCACTACGCAATCTGGCGCGGGCGGCGCCCACCCAGATGCACCGCTACACCTTGGTCGATATGGCAAACCAGGTCAGACCAACCAGCACCTTCTGAGCCCGAGCGCCGCCAGCATCATGTCGATGAGGGCAGGCGGCCGCTGAGTCGCCGCAGCCGCGGGGCAAGGTCGTGCTGAAAAAGTTGCAGGAAGCGGCGTTGATCGTGACCGGGCGCATGAAAGACCAAATGGTTGAGGCCCCAGCTCACATACTGGGCAACCTGCTCCACGGCTTCGTCGGGATCGGAGGCCACAATCCAGCGTTTGGTGATCTGCTCGATCGGCAGCGCATCGGCCGCTTTCTCCATCTCTATCGGATCTTCGATGCTGTGCTTCTGCTCAGCCGTCAGGGATAGCGGCGCCCAGAAGCGGGTGTTCTCTCGGGCCAGCTCGGGATCGGGGTCGTAGGATATTTTGATCTCGATCATCTTGTCGATGTCCTCGATATCGCGATCGGCCAGCGCCGCTCCCGCGCGCAGCGCCGGGATCAGCTTGTCCCGATACAGCTCTTCACCTTTGCCGGAGGTACAGATGAAGCCGTTGCCGGCGCGACCAGCGTATTTAGCCACTGCCGGGCCCCCTGCGGCGATATAGACCGGCACCCCGCCCTCGGGCACATCATAAATAGAGGCTCCGGTGAGCCGGTAGTAGTCACCGGCGAAGTCGACGCGGTCGCCGCGCCACAGTTCCCGCATCAAACGGACCGATTCGCGGAGTCGCCCGAACCGCTCCGCAAACTCCGGCCAGGCTCCCTGATAGCCGGTAGCGATCTCATTGAGCGCCTCGCCGGTGCCCACTCCCAGAAAGATCCGCTGGGGATACAGGCAGGCCATGGTGGCAAAGGCCTGCGCGATAACGGCCGGGTTATAGCGGAAAGTTGGGGTGAGCACCGAAGTGCCCAGCTGAATCCGTTGGGTGCGCTCACCCACCGCAGTCATCCACGACAGCGAGAAAGGGGCATGTCCGCCCTGATGGCGCCACGGTTGGAAGTGATCGCTCACGGTGGCACTGTCCATACCATGGGCTTCGGCGGCAACGCCGAGTTCGACGAGTTCACGTGGCCCGAATTGCTCGGCCGACGCCTTGTATCCCAGTTTCAGTTCACCCACCTGTCTTTTCTACTCCCACCCACGCACTCCTAAGCTCGCAGACATGGCGTTGACGGTTGTTCAAGTCACCGAGCGGGTCTATCTTGCGCAAGGCACCGCAGTCAATTGGGTTCTAGTCACCGACAGCACCGGCGTGTTATTGATCGATGCCGGCTATCCCAAAGACCGTGACGACGTGCTGGCCTCAATCCACCGAGTGGGCTATCAGCCAGCTGATGTCCGGGCAGTTCTGTTGACCCACGGCCACATTGATCATCTGGGCTCAGCGATTTGGTTCGCCAACAACCATCACACCCCGGTGTACTGCCATGCCGATGAGGTGGGACACGCTAAACGGGAATACCTGCAACAAGTTTCGCGGAGCAGCATTGCGCTGCGTATCTGGCGGCCCAGGTGGGCGCGGTGGGCCACCCACGTGCTACGCAGCGGCGGGCTGGTGCGCGCAGGAATCCCTACTGCGGCACCACTCACTGCAGAGACCGCCGCCGGGCTACCCGGCCACCCCATCGCGATTCCTACCCCAGGACACACCAACGGTCACTGCTCCTATCTGGTCGATGGGGTGCTGGCCAGTGGGGACGCCTTGATCACCGGGCATCCGCTGCTGCGCCACAGCGGTCCGCAGCTGCTGCCGGCGATCTTCAGCACCAGTCAAAAAGACTGTATCCGCAGCTTGGCGGCGCTGGCCCTACTAGAAACCAATCTTTTGGCCCCTGGACACGGCGACCTATGGCATGGACCGATCCGCGAAGCCGCTGAGCAAGCGGCTTCGCGGATCAGGTGAGTCAGGCTTGCTAGGCGGCCTGCTCGACCAGCAAGTCCAGCATGTTCAGGCAAGGCACTGCAGACAGGTGGCCAGACGTTGGCTGCGCTGCCGGGTGCGCGCGGTGGGTGGTCTTCTCCCACAGGAACGGCGCAGCCACCAGCTGGTACAGCCCACGCCAGGCCGCAACCCAATGGGCCATCCAGTACAGGGGTAACGCGCTGACCGCACGCAGATCGCCAAGACCGGGTTTATCGCAGGATAAGTAGGCGACGAACATCCACATCAGCATGGGCGCAAGTTGGACCACGGCGAGCACACCGGCATCAAGCTGGAATGTGTCAGCCATGCCGTGGTAACCCAGCAAGCCAGCCAGCCCCAGCGCGAGAATGATCGGTTGGGCCAGGAACTGCAACGGATTCCCGAACACGATGACCATCAAGCCGAACAACCCTCGCGGCCCAAACTGGCGGATCGTCTTAAGCGGGGAGCGAGTGTGCACCAGCGCTGTCAACAGGAAACCTTTGTGCCACCGAGTGCGTTGAGAAACCCAGTCCCACAGGCGATCTGGCGCGTCTCCGGAGGTAACGGAGTTGACCACCTGCGCCCGGTAGCCCAAGGAATGCAGCCGCATCCCCAAGTCGGCGTCTTCGGAAACATTCCACGCATCCCAGCCGCCGACTTCCCGCAGCACCTGGGTGCGGAAGTGATTGCTCGTTCCGCCAAGCGGAAAGGGCACCCCAAGCGCGGCGAGTCCCGGCACTGTCGAGCGGAACCGCAACGCGTACTCCACACCGAAGCAGTTCGCAATCGGATGAGCCTGCTTGTTGCTGGTACGCAACTCCGCTTGGACGCAAGCCACGTTGGCGGGCTGCGCGGCGAAGACCTCGGCAGCGCGGCGCAGCTGTTGCGGCTCGGGCCGATCTTCGGCATCGAATATCACCAGCAGCTCGCCTTTGGCGACCAATAAGCCCGCATTGCAAGATCTCGGCTTGGTGCGTGGCGGCCCAGGCGGCACCTGCAGCACCCGCATATACGCCGGGGGCGATGCCGCTGCGATGGCCTGCTGGGTGGCCAGATCAGTGCTCTCCACCAGAAAGATCACGTCCAGCCGATCGACTGGATAGTCCAGCTTGGTCAAGCAGGTGACCATCTCCCCGATGACCTCCTCCTCGCGGTAGGCCGGAACGAGGACCGTATAGATAGGCAGCTGTTCGTCGGCCAGCTCAGGAGCTACCCGCGGCACCTTGGCCTGGCGTAGACCGACAATCGACACCACGACCGTCGACAGCGCTATCACTGAAGTGACCCCCAGCAGAACCAGCAATACCAGCAACGGCGCCAGCAGCGCCGCCACCGCCAATACCGCCGCTGCGCTCACGCCGGCAATTTTCTGCCACGAACGAATCCCGTTGCGGGCCGCCATATTAGGCATGCGGTCGGCAAGTTCATGCAATATGACATCAGCAACTTCGCCGTCAAACTCGGCGAAGACGCGGTCTTGTTCCCGCCGCGACTGTGCGTGCAAGTTCGCTAAATCCACCTTGCCTGTCGCGGTGATAGCTCGGGACGACACCTTGCTTGCGGAACGACCAGCGGTAGTGATCAATGTGCTCGCCTTCATCTCGGTCATCACAGTCAGGGCATTGCCAACACCAGTTGGACGGTTCTCATCGTCACAACTTGGCGGCGACGTCCATAGGTCAAATTCGTGCATATCTGCCCCACTCTGGAGGCATAGTGCACACTTCGACCCGTACAAAGATGAGCGTCGTGGCCCGCACTACAGCGGCGTATTGGGCTTGGTCAAAATGATCGACTATGACACCATCGTTGGACCCATTCGATCCACTCGGCCTGGACGCCTCTTTGACCAGCGACGAGATCGCTGTGCGTGACACTGTGCGGCGGTT
>JAIENC010000101.1 GCA_019751635.1 Mycobacteriaceae bacterium | reverse complement strand
CTACACCCTGGACGCGGTGAGCGTGGAACTGGCGCCGCCTGCGGCGGTACCGGCCCCGGGTGCGCTGCCGCTGGTCTTAGCCTCGATTGGTTCCGGGTTTGCTGGCCTGGCTGGGGCCGCGATACCGCAGGCGGTGGATACCGTCGACCAGGTTCAGCGGGTGGCCAGACACCATCCTCCCGCACGTGCCGGCGACGGTGCTCTAGCTGGCGTCTTGCGAGCACGTCAACACCCCGGAACGGCGCATCGGGGCGAGCCATCCGCCCCGCGGCACACTCCGGCGGCTCGGCGCACCACCGCGACAGCGCCTGCAGCCGATCCCCAGGCTGAGCGGGTGCCTCTTGACGACGGCGCCTTCGGCCCCGAGGAGCAGGCGGCCAAGAATCTGAACCGGCAGACAGTGCGGTAACCTCTGCCGAGCTTTGCTGGGCGCAAGGCAGCGAATTCGGGCTGGGGGGGTGCTACTCGTTGACCAGCCCACCGTCGTTCCTGCCGTTGGAACCCGCCGAACAGCCGTACCGCGCCCGTCGGCAAAACTGGATCAACCAGCTCGAACGGCACGCACTGATGCAGCCGGCCGCGCCGGCCTTGCGTTTTCACGGCAGCACCACCACCTGGCAGCAACTACGAAACCGGGTTGCGGCGCTGGCTGATGCGTTAAGTCGGCGGGGAGTGGGCTTCGGGGACCGGGTCATGATCCTGATGCTCAACCGCACCGAGTTCGTCGAATCGGTGTTGGCGGCAAATATGCTCGGCGCCATCGCGGTCCCGGTGAATTTCCGGCTGACGCCGACTGAAATCGCGCTCCTGATCACCGACTGCCAGCCCCGCGTGCTGGTGACCGAAGCAGCGCTGGCGGCGGTGGCCGTCGAGACGCGAAACATTCAGCCGCTCCTGAGCACCATCATTGTTGCGGATGGCGCCACCGATACTCAGTTGATCGGCTACCAGGACGTGATCACCGAGCCGGGTGATTCGCATATGCCGGTGGACATCCCGAACGATTCGCCGGCGCTGATCATGTACACCTCCGGCACGACTGGCCGGGCCAAAGGGGCGGTGCTCACCCATGCCAACCTGACCGGCCAGACGCTAACGGCGCTCTACACCAGCGAAACCGGAGTCAACGATGTCGGTTTCATCGGTGTGCCGCTGTTCCATATCGCCGGAATCGGCAATCTGCTGACCGGGATGCTACTGGGTATTCCCACCGTGATCTATCCGCTGGGCGCGTTCAATCCCGGTGAGTTACTTGATGTGCTTGCGGCAGAGCGCGTGACCGGAATCTTCTTGGTGCCCGCGCAGTGGCAGGCGGTCTGCGCTGAGCAGCAGGCCCGGCCGCGCAATCTCACGTTACGGGTGATGTCGTGGGGGGCGGCCCCAGCCTCGGACACCTTGTTGCGGCAGATGTCGCAGACCTTTCCCGACACCCAGATCTTGGCCGCCTTCGGGCAGACCGAGATGTCTCCGGTGACCTGCATGCTGCTCGGCGAGGACGCGGTCAGAAAACGAGGATCGGTTGGCCGAGTGATTCCGACCGTTTCTGCTCGCGTGGTGGACGACAACATGATCGACGTTCCGCCCGGCCAGGTGGGTGAAATCGTCTACCGGGCACCAACATTGATGAGCGGGTACTGGAATAACCCGCACGCCACCGCCGAAGCGTTCGCCGGCGGCTGGTTTCACTCTGGAGACCTCGTTCGGATGGACGAAGACGGCTACGTCTGGGTTGTTGACCGCAAAAAAGACATGATCATTTCCGGTGGCGAGAACATCTACTGCGCGGAAGTGGAAAACGTGCTAGCCGGCCACCCCCGAATTGTTGAGGCCGCTGTCATTGGCCGGCCCCACGAACAATGGGGTGAAGTGCCTATCGCGGTGGTGGCTGTTGAAACAGGAAGCGGGCAAAGCCCACTGCGGCTGGCGGATCTAGACGAGTTTCTCACCGAGCGGCTTGCCCGCTACAAGCATCCCAAAGGCCTGGAGATCGTGACTGCGTTACCACGCAACCCGGCCGGCAAGGTGCTCAAGACCGAACTGCGACTGCGGTATGGAGACCGCTCAAGAACCTGAAAGATGTTGTTCATCAAGCTGATTCACCCATTTTCCGGAAACCTGGAGCAGCGGTGATGTTTGCCAGCGCTCCATAAAGGTTGAGTGACTAATTGTGCAGATGCGGTTCACGGCCAGCCGGCTATCGGGTACATTCCCTGAGGTCTCTCTTACTGCCTGCAGTAAGCGGCTATTGGTCAGACATGTAGGGGCGGGGCAAGGAGGACGCGTGCGCCATGACTCGCCGCGATACCGCGGCACCGGTGGTTTGCTCGTGACGGGGCGGCCGTGACGATATCGACGCGGACCGGATTGGTTTCTTACTTCCGCGACCAATTGCAGACGCCACTCACCCTCGTGGGTGGGTTTTTCCGCATGTGCGTGCTCACCGCCAAGGCGCTGTTTCGGTTCCCGTTCCAATGGCGCGAGTTCATTCTGCAGTGCTGGTTCATCATGCGGGTGGCATTCCTGCCGACCATCATGGTGTCGATCCCGCTGACCGTGCTGCTCATTTTCACGCTTAATGTGCTGCTAGCCCAGTTTGGTGCTGCTGACCTCTCCGGTGCGGGTGCTGCGCTTGGTGCAGTAACGCAGTTGGGTCCGCTGACGACAGTCTTGGTAGTGGCCGGTGCTGGTTCGACGGCCATCTGTGCCGACCTGGGTGCCCGCACGATTCGTGAGGAGATTGACGCGATGGAGGTGCTCGGTATTGACCCGATTCACCGCCTCGTGGTGCCTCGGGTGATTGCCGCGACCTTGGTGGCCACCTTGCTTAATGCCTTGGTGATCACTGTCGGTTTGGTTGGTGGCTATCTCTTCGGGGTTTACCTGCAAAACGTTTCCGGCGGAGCCTATTTGGCCACCCTGACCACGATTACCGGCTTGCCGGAGGTGATCATCGCTACGGTCAAGGCCGCAATTTTCGGGCTGATCGCGGGATTGGTTGGCTGTTTCCGCGGGTTGACCGTACGCGGTGGCTCCAAGGGATTAGGTACTGCGGTCAACGAAACTGTGGTGCTCTGCGTGGTGGCTTTGTACGCGGTCAACGTGATCTTGACGACCATTGGTGTGCGGTTCGGGACGGGTCACTGACATGTCCACTGCTGCCGTACTCCGCGCCCGGTTCCCGCGGGCCGTCGCCAATCTGCGCCGGTATGGCGGCGCCGCTAGCCGGGGGCTCACTGACACCGGGCAGATGGCCTGGTTCGGGCTGGTCAGCGTGGGACACATACCCCATGCGCTGTCCCGCTATCGCAAGGAGACGCTGCGACTGATCGCGCAGATCGGGATGGGTACCGGCGCGATGGCCGTCATCGGTGGTACCGCCGCGATCGTCGGCTTTGTCACGCTCTCGGGTGCCTCGCTGGTCGCCATTCAGGGTTTCGCGTCCTTGGGCAACATCGGGGTCGAGGCCTTCACCGGATTCTTCTCCGCGCTGATCAACGTGCGTATTGCGGCTCCCGTCGTCACCGGGATCGCGATGGCGGCCACGGTCGGTGCCGGTGCTACCGCCGAGCTTGGGGCCATGCGGATCAGCGAAGAAATTGACGCGCTGGAAGTGATGGGCATCAAGTCGATCTCATACTTAGCGACCACTCGAGTCATGGCCGGGCTAGTAGTGATCATCCCGCTGTATGCGTTGGCGATGATCATGTCTTTTGTGTCGCCACAGCTGACCACGACACTGCTCTATGGGCAGTCAAACGGCACCTATGAACACTATTTTCGGACGTTCTTACGTCCTAACGATGTGTTTTGGTCCTTCTTAGAGGCAATCATTATCACCGCGATTGTGATGATCACCCACTGCTATTACGGGTACAACGCCGGCGGTGGGCCGGTTGGCGTCGGCGAGGCGGTCGGCCGGTCGATGCGTTTCTCGCTGGTTTCGGTGCAGGTTGTGGTGTTGTCGGCCGCGTTGGCGCTGTATGGCGTCAACCCCAATTTCGCACTCACGGTGTAGGTGTCATGACACTTTCTGGGAAGGTCAATGCGCCCCGCAACCCGCCATATAAGTTGGCCGGTGCTGGCTTTTTAGCCATCGCTTTGGTGATCTCCGTTCTGGTGTACGGGCAATTTCGGGGTAATTTCACCGAAAAAACCCCGCTAACCATGGTTGCTGCGCGGGCTGGCCTGGTGATGGATCCCGGATCGAAGGTGACCTATAACGGGGTGCAGGTAGGTCGGGTCGCCACTATTTCCGAAATTAGTCGTGACGGCAAACCGGCCGCCAAATTCATTTTGGATGTCGACCCCAAATACATCAACCTGATCCCGGCTAACGTGGATGCCAACATCAAGGCAACCACGGTGTTCGGTGGTAAATACGTTTCGCTAACCACGCCTAAAAATCCTGTGCGACAAAGAATTACGCCACAGAATGTGATTGATGCGCGGTCGGTGACGACGGAGTTCAATACGCTATTTCAGACGTTCATCGAGATCGCGCAGCACGTGGATCCAGTCAAATTGAATCTCACCTTGAGCGCGGCAGCGGAGTCGTTGAGCGGGTTGGGTAGCAAATTCGGGCAGGCGATCGTCAACAGCAACACGGTCCTTGACGATGTCAATCCGCAGATGCCGCAAGTCCGCCATGACATTGCCCAGTTAGCCGCTCTGGGTGACACGTACGCTGATGCCGCCCCAGATTTGTTGGACTTCCTCAATAACTCGGTAACCACGGCCCGCACCGTCAACAAAGAGCAGAAAAATTTGGATGCCGCATTACTGGCGGCAGTCGGATTCGGTAACAACGGGGCGGACATATTCCAGCGCGGCGGGCCATATCTTGCTCGGGGGGCCGCTGATCTGGTGCCTACCGCTCAACTTTTAGATACCTACAGCCCGGAGCTGTTCTGCACGCTGCGTAACTATCACGACATCAAGGGCAGGGCGGAGAAATTCCTCGGCGGTTCCAACGGGTATTCGCTGCGAACCGAGACCGAGGTGCT
>JAIENC010000070.1 GCA_019751635.1 Mycobacteriaceae bacterium | reverse complement strand
GCCAGTCTAAAAGGGGCGACGATCCAGGGGGGCGATCTTTTCGGGCTCGCAGCGAGCTTGGCCCGAGAAGCCGGTATCGCCGTTGAATGGTGACCGTGCGCTACACCCCCGCCGGTTTGTCATATGCGGACTCGCATCTCAAATAGGAGATGCTGCATGATCAAAATCCCTAGATACGGTGACGAAACCAGCCTTACATTCGCCTAGCTTGACAGCCATCCGCCCAGGATGGTTAGGTGCTCGCGCATGCCATCTGATAGCTCTACCGTGCTGGTTTCTGGTGCCAGTGTGGCCGGGACGGCATTAGCGTACTGGCTTATCCGCCACGGGTTTGATGTCACAGTAGTGGAGCGCCACCCGGGGCTGCGGCCTGGTGGCCAGGCCATCGATGTGCGGGGGCCTGCACTTAAGGTGCTCGATCGGATGGGGCTGCTGGAAGCTGCCGCTGCCAAGATAACCGCCATCCGTGGCATGTCTGTGGTCGACGCGAACGGCAACGAGATCCATCGCAACACCGAGATCACCGGCACTGGCGGAGTCATAGACAATTCAGATCTTGAACTACTCCGCGAGGACTTGGTTGCGCTGATCTACAGCACAACGCTCGACGCCGAGTATCTGTTCGACGACACAATTGTCGCAATCGATGAATGCGCAGACAAAGTTCGAGTCAGCTTTGAGAATCATCCGGACCGGGCATTCGACTTAGTGATCGGCGCCGATGGCGTGCATTCGAATGTGCGCCGGCTGGCCTTCGGGCCAGAGGCGTCTGTCAGCAAACGCATGGGCCAGTTCCTGGCAATCTGCACCGCATCGAATTTCCTCGACTTGGACTACTGGCAGATGTGGCACTACGACGACGCCAGAGAACGATTTGCAGGCGTATATAGCGCACACAACAACTCAGAATCCAGAATCATCTTCGGATTCACCGATAAACAGCTCACGTTGGATTACCGCGACGTGGCAGCACAGCGCGCCGAGATCGAGCGTCGCTTTGCCGACAGCGGTCCGTTCGCGTCGCAACTGCTAGACACCATGCGCGGAGCCCGTGACTTCTACTGCGACGAGATGACGCAGATCATTATGGATACCTGGACGAGCGATCGCATTGCGCTCATCGGTGACGCCGCCCACTGCTGTTCGCCGATGTCAGGACAGGGCACTAGCCTGGCGCTACTTGACGCCTATGCGCTTGCCGGGGAACTCGCCACCACCGATGGTGATCATCGGCAAGGCTTTGCCGCTTTCGAAACAACGATGCACGATTATGCCGTGAACAGCCAGGCTCTTGCATTCCTTGACAGCCGCGACA
Organism: Mycobacteriaceae bacterium; assembly: GCA_019751635.1. Classification (GTDB taxonomy): domain Bacteria; phylum Actinomycetota; class Actinomycetes; order Mycobacteriales; family Mycobacteriaceae; genus Mycobacterium. Next base: position 3,648 of record JAIENC010000070.1, on the reverse strand, counting down.
CTCAAGCCTGGGAAGAAGCGTTCTATCCGGTGGTCAATGCCTTCACGGTAAACGACTACCCGCTGCGAACCCCCGAGTAAGAGACGCATCCGATCCAGACTGCAACGCCCAAACCACCGTTGGCTACGCCGCGGAGACGCCTTGAGGGTTGTGCATTGGGTGAGCAGGTTGAGTTAAGGTGTACGTCGTGTCGAGTCCAGAAACATCCAGAGTGGGGGCTTTCGGTCACGCCGTCAGCCCCGTGAACTTCTGAGTCGTTAGCGCGTTATTCACCGCAGGTGTGGTGGGTACCGCTAGTTTTTGGGCCGCTGACCGCGGTGACGAGACGCCCTTGTCGGATTTCTCATCACCCCGGAGTTACTCACATGCCTCTCCCTCTCTACCTGCTTGCCATGGCGATCTTCGCTATGGGCACCTCCGAGTTCATGCTCGCAGGCCTGCTCCCGAATATCGCAGCAGCCCTGAGTGTTTCCGTTGCGACAGCGGGTTTACTCACGTCTGCTTTCGCCGCCGGAATGGTCGTCGGTGCACCCCTGATGGCCGGCTTAACCCGCACGTGTTCCCCACGATTGAGCCTGCTGGGCTTCCTGACAGGATTCCTGGCTGCACACGTCGTCGGCGCCATCACGGAGAGCTTCACGATTTTGTTCGTAACCCGCATCGTGGCGGCGCTGGCCAACGCCGGGTTCCTGGCGGTCGCACTGAGCACAGCCACAACACTGGTTCCTGCGAACAAGAAAGGCCGGGCCCTGGCGGTACTACTAGGCGGCATCACCTTGGCCACGATTGTGGGCGTCCCCGGTGGCGCCTTATTAGGGACCTTGCTGGGCTGGCGCGCCACCTTCTGGGTGGTCGCGGTGTTATGCCTACCTGCGGCGGTCGGCGTCGCTGGCAGCATCCCCGCCGCCGCGCAGGAGCGGTCCGAAGCCTCAACCGGACCTGATCTTCGACAGGAACTCACGCAACTGCAGCGTCGCCGACTCATCGTGACCTTGATCTTGTGCGCTCTGATCAATGCCGCGACATTCGGCACCTATACCTTTCTGGCTCCTCTGGTCACCGACGTCGCCAAACTGGACTCGTGGTGGGTCTCTGTGGTGCTGGTGCTGTTCGGTTTGGGATCTTTTGTCGGTGTCACCGTGGCGGGACGCTTGTCAGATCGCCGGCCCGGGCACGTTATCGCCGTTGGCGGGCCGTTGCTGCTGCTCGGCTGGATCGGTTTGGCTCTCATGGCCGCTAACCCGGCTACTTTGCTGATCCTTGCCTTCACTCAGGGCGCGTTGTCCTTCGCCCTGGGCAGCACCCTGATTGCACGCGTCTTGTATGAGGCCGCCGCGGCACCGACGATGGCCGGCTCTTATGCCACCGCGGCATTAAACGTCGGCGCAGCCACTGGTCCGGTCATTGCTGCCGCCACGTTGAACACCGGATTGGCTGACCTCGGACCGGTCTGGGCCAGCAGCATTTTGGTTGCCATCGCGTTGCTGTTCGCGATGGCCTTCCGCGATACGCTGGGACCCAACCGCGGCATCGGGACTGTGGAATGACTCGGCACGGCATTGGCTGGCTGGGGTGGCCCTGGCAGAGCAAGCCTTGGCGGTATTGGCCTCAAGCGGTGTCTGTGCCCGCTCCCCGCATCGAATTAAGGAGTTATGTGTGTCTGTCCCTACCTGCGATCCAGTGTCGTCGTTCTCGTCTGCGGTGGGCTCGGGGAAGTCGGAGACGACGTCGTGCATGGTCGATCGCGCTCAGGGGAGCAGTCTGCAGCGGTATGTGCCGCTGGTAGTGCTGAGCGCGGCGGCCGGATTGGACGCTGGTGGGGTGTCGATCCTCAATAGTGCGTTGCCGTCGATGAGGACGCAGTTCGGCATCTCGGCGCAGAACTTGTCGTGGGCGGTCAGCGGATACGCGCTGGCCTTTGCCGGGTTGCTGCTGTGTGGTGGGGCGCTGGCCGATCGGTTGCGGCGCCGCCGGGTTTTGGTGTGGGGTTTGGCGGTGATTACCGCCGGTGCGATGTTGGCGTTTATCGCCCCGGTGTTCTGGGTGGTTGTGATTGGGCGAATGCTGCAAGGCGTGGGCGCGGCGATCACGATGCCGGCGGCCACCGCCTTGCTGACGTCGGTGTATCCGAATGATCCGATGCGCTCACGCGCCCTGGGCGTGTTCTCCTCAGCGACGGGTGGATGCTATGCGGCTGGCCTGGTGCTCGGTGGTGTGATCACCACCGCACTGGGCTGGCGCTGGGTGTTTGCTCTGCAAGTGCTGGTGGCCGTGTTCACCGCGGTGGCCGCTATGCGGTGGCTACCGGTCAGCGCCCGCCAACGCTATCGGCCGATCGATCGTGTTGGAGCAGGCGCGCTGGTCACCGCGATCACACTGATCATTCTTGCCGCCGACCTGGCATCGCAACACCATGGAATTCCGCTTGCTGCGGTACTGCTGGCCGCGGCGGCGGGTATGGGCTATCTATGGTGGCGACGCAGCCGTGTGGACAACAAAGAGGTGCTGCTGGATCGGGCTGTGCTGCGCTTAGGTTCGGTGCGCATCGCGGCTGCGGTGGCGTGCGTGTTCTTCTTCTGCGTTGCCGGTTCACTATTTTTTCTCCCGTTGTACCTACAGCAGATGCGCGGCATGTCGGCCGCGGTATCGGGGCTGGCGATTCTTCCGGTCAGCCTTGCCATGGCGATTAGCGCACTCCTTACTGGCCGGTTGATGAAAACCCGTGGGCCCCGAACGCTGCTGACGTTGGGAATTCTGCTCACGGCGCTGGGGATCCTGTTGTGGTGCACCGCCGACGCGCACAGCCCTTATCTCGGCACGATCTTCGCCGGTTTGGTGATCACCGGCATCGGACACGGCCTGACGTTTCCGGCCCTCATCGCCATCGGGCTACAAGATGTGCCCGCTGCCGCACACGGCATGGCATCGGCCCTGACCACCACCGCTCTGCAGATTGGCAGCGCCATCGGTCCTACCGTCTTGGCCGGAATCGCCCAATCCGTGGCCGCGACTACCGGTGACGGCTTGTCGTTGACCGGATACCGTCTCGCCTTCGCTGCGGCCGCTGCTGTCCTGGTTCTTATTGCCGGTCCGGCAGTCGTGCGCCTTCCCAAACAGCCTGCAGTGTAAGAAGGTTCGGGGGCAGTATGAAAACGTGCCTTATGCCGCGCGGCGGGTCAAGACGAGTGGTGCATCGTCGGTAATGGCGATGGTGTGTTCACTGTGGGCGGTGCGCGAGCCGTCGGCCGAGCGGATGGTCCACCCGTCGGGGTCGTAGACGATTTTGTCGGTGCCGAGGGCGAACCAGGGCTCGAGACCGAGGGCGTCGAGGACCGCGATGACGTCGCTGCCGAGGAGTGCCATCGACAGTTCGCCCGGTGGGGACGTCGTCATCCCAGTGCCGCGGTAATCCATTGTGATGGTCCGGAAGTGATCCTCGTAATGGACACGAAGGCCACTCCACCAGTCGTGCGAGTTGGCTTGTCCCTGCAGAAGCACCAGTGCCGGCGCATCGGGCGGTCCCGAGACCTGCACCTGTAGGTGGGCCCCGTCAGGTCGTGGGATCCGTATACCGACAATCATGTTCGACGTTAGCCACGTTCATCGGGCAGGCGGAGGCAGCAGTGGACGCGTTGTTCGCTGACACCT
>JAIENC010000296.1 GCA_019751635.1 Mycobacteriaceae bacterium | reverse complement strand
GGCCGCCCAAGGCCAGCAGCGGTGGCAAGACCACCAGCACACACAGCGCCGCCACCACCAACCCGCAAGCGCCGCAGATGCCGAGGCTTCGGGTGCTTGGTGTCACCGCCAAGACCAAGGTCAAAAGCGCTAACACGACGGTGGCGTTGCTGGCCAGAATCGCCGGGCCGGCCGCGCGCACCGCCTGGCGCAACGCCAGGCGGTGCGCGGTGGTGCTGCGTAGTTCTTCGCGGTAGCGAGAGATCAGCAGCAGGGCATAGTTGGTTCCGGCGCCAAACACCAGCACGCTGGTGATCCCGGCGGTAGCGCCGTCGAAAGAGACTCCGGTCGCTGCGGCCGCGCCGGCGCTGGCTACGGTGGCGAATCGGTCGGCGAAAGCGATGACGCTCAGCGGTACTAGCCACAGCACGGGTGAGCGGTAGGTGCCGATCAGCAACACTGCGACGACCAGGGAGGTCACCGCCAGCAGGGTGACGTTGGCGCCGGAGAACGCATTGGCAATATCAGCGCCGAAGGCTGGCCCGCCGGTGAGGTGGGTGATCAGCTCCGCGGGCAGTCCGTTGGCTGCGGCAGATCGCAGAGCATGCACGGCATCGCTGAGCTCGAATCCGGACAGCGTGGGGCTCAACGACACCGTGGCGATCACCGCTTTACCGTCGGTGGAGGTGATAACCAGTGGTCTTGCGTTGCCAGCGGCTTGCGGTACTTGCCGTAAACGTTCGCGGGCTTGCTGGGCTGCGGTGTGATCCGCCGGCGTTAGTGGTGTGGAGTCCCGCCGCGTAGTAACCAGGATTGCCGAGGCCTGATCGCCGCCGGGAAACTGGTTCAGCATGGCCGCGGCTTTCGCGGACTCCGATGAGCGGGGAACTGATACCGGCGACTGGCTCGCAGAGTTGTTGTCCCCGCTCAACCCCATCAGGGCAGCCGCAATGATGACGATGGTCAGGGCTAAAAGCCACGACCACCGACCGGTCACTAAGGCAGAGATTCGCTCCCACGACACAACGAGAAATCATTTCATTGAATTAATGATTAATCAACTGAACAATACGGTTCTGGTCGCGGTAAGCTGCGGTCCTGATGGAACCCGATCAGGATGTTGATCGACGCGAGCTGGAAGCGATGATTGCCGCCGCCGCGCGTGAGCTCTCGGCTGAATCTGACCAGATCGGCAGATTGTTTGCCGCCGCGCATCGGTTGCACGCCAGCGATTTTCGTGCGTTGCTGCATATTTTGGTCGCGGAAACCGCCGGTGTTCCGCTCACCTCCGGGGAGCTGCGACAGAAAATGGGGGTAACCGGTTCGGCGATCACCTATTTGGTGGAACGAATGATCGATTCCGGTCACATTCGCCGCGATTCCGATGCCACGGACCGCCGCAAGGTTATCTTGCGTTACGCCGATCATGGTCGCGACACTGCTGCGGCCTTCTTCACCCCGCTAGCCGCGCACACCCACACCGCCATGATCGAGGTATCCGACGCCGACCTGCGTGCGGCGCACCGAGTATTGACCGCACTGATTGAGGCGATGCGCAGATTTCAAGAAGAATTGGATATTAGCTAGCAGCATCTGTCGGAGCTGCTTACCCAAGCTGCTTTGGCGGAACATTTTACGTGAATTTGCAGGCTAGGTAGGCTACAGGGATGAAGGTTGCCGAGAATGCGCCGGTGTTGGCCCAGCCCGCTGTCGGAGCCGGTGACCGTACCTGGACCTTCCTGACCAATCATGCACACGTGTTGCTGTGTGTCTCTTCCAGCGAGCAGTCGACAGCCCGGGAATTGGCATCGCGCATTGGCATCACCGAGCGCTCGGTACAGGCGATCTTGACCGACTTGACCGATGAAGGCTATTTGATGAAATCCCGGGTGGGGCGTCGTAACGTGTATGAAGTCAATCTGCAGGGAAGGCTGCGCCATCCCCTAGAAGCTGGTCATACCGTGGGTGAACTTATCGCCGCGTTGTCGTAGCCGAATCCCCTGGCGGTTCTCGGCTACGGATTGCATTGCGGGCAATAGCGCGGTTCCGCATTCGCCGGGTGCCGCTGCACGGTAGTGCGCTCTTCGCATGCGGGGCACCCGAAGATATCGGCGGCGATCAGACTGGTCGGCCATTCGCAGTCCTGGCAGGGCAGCCCGGGTTGGACGCCAACCGTGCCGTATCCGGGGCATCGGCAGTGCGGACAGGGGGTGGCCAGCCGGCGGGCAAGTTTTCTGGCTAGCGCAGCCAGCACATCGCGCCGGCTGGGGTTGTGATGCGCACGTAAATCGGGTTCCACCCAGGCCTGATTGCTGTCGCTGGCCCGAAGAGCTGCGGTGCTGACCGCGATCAGCGTGGCCGGATCAATGATTCCCTTGCCGAAGACCTGGATCTGGTTGTTCGCCTTGGCCTTGACTGCAGCCCCCTGCTGGGGAAATCCGAATCGTACCGCGGCCGCAACGGCTTGATCGGCGGTGTCGATCAGTTGCGCAAAACCGGGCGCACCCGGAGTGTTGAGGCCCTCGACAACCTGGATCATCCGGATGTCATCAACAAACACCATAATTTCTTCGTGCAGGGCTATGGTGCCGTACCAGGTGGTGTAGCTAGCTTCGCTGGCCAGACCGTATGGCACGGTAGCGATGTGCATCGCCAGCCGGGCTTTAGCCGTAGCGGCAGCTAACGGGGTCAAAGTCCGGGTGACCTCTGCGGTGAAAGTGCCGAACTGGTCGGTGTCGATGCCGGCTGGGGCGAAAACGTTTGCGCCGAGTTCTTCAGCAAAAGCCGGTGCCGCTTGGCGTTCCTTGCCATGCATGGTGCCCATGGCGATGGCCGTTCCGGCGTACTCGCTGCGGGCCGGCGGGAGTCGGGCCAGATGCGCCGCAGCGGCCGACATATGGTGGTCGTGCTTGGTCATTAGACACATTCCAGCAGCGGCGCGTTGCTCTCGGCGACTTCGCCGAAAGTTGCGCAGGTGTGCAGTTGGCCGTTATCGGCAGCGGTGACGGCGCAGACGATCGCGCACCGTCGGCTGTCGACGGCCTTGGCGATCACCGCCGACTTCTCCAGCAACGTCACACCCGTTTGGGCTACGTGGGCGGCAGAGAGCTCGTCGGGGCTGCTGATGTTGGCGTTCTGACAGGCCAGCGAGGAGATAGCTTGCTCGACGACGGTGCGGGTTGTTCCCTCGGGGATTGTCACGTTTTTCCAGGCTTGCAGTGCGGTGTGCATCGCGGTGCAGTGCTGGTGGCCCAGGATGACGATGAGCGGTGTGCGGAGGGTGCCGACAGCGTGTTCAGCGGTGGCCAGCACTCCGGTGTCAATGACGTGTCCCCAGTTGCTGATGGTGATCAGTGAGCGTGCGCTTTGGCCGAAGATTGCCTCGCTGGAGGTGTCGGCGTCGGCGCAGCGGAACACTACGGCCAACGGCGAGTGCGCATCGGCGTCGACGGTGTGCTTTATGGTGCGGAGCGCGGCATAGCTAAGCCGATTTCCGGTCTGCAGACGCTGCCAGGCGATGGATGGGTGCGACATGGTCATTTCCTTTCGCGGTGTGGTTTAGCTGAAGTACTCGGGTCGGCTGACGTAGGTGTCGGTAACGAACATGACTCCGGGGGAGTCGTCGAGTAGGCGACGCAGACCGGCGATCAGGGCTTCGGATTTGGTGTCGGGAACGACGGTGATCAGCAGCTCCAGCGCGGCTTGTTGGTTGAAGAGCAGTTTGCCCTGGTGGTAGCCGTTATGGCCGAGACCTGACACGCCGGAAACGCTGGTGAATCCGGTGGTTCCGGCGCCACGGAATTGTTCGCGGACGGCGGGTACGTGTTCTCCAGGAACAACGACCTCGATTTTGGTCATCTTGGTTAAGCCGTTCAGTGACATGCGGATACCTCCTGGTCGGTTGAGTAGTGGTGTTCGGCTGGCGTCATCAGATCCCAATGACGCCAGCCGTTGCGGGTCCAGCGTTGCCAGTTCTGGCCGGGCTGTTCGCGGGCGGCCAGGCTGACCCAGTCGTTTCCGAACAGGTGCTGCAGAACGGTGTTGCGTTGGATGACCATGTCGATGCGTGCTAGTGGTGCTTCGACGATGGTCAGCAGCCGCAGGGGTTCATGCCCGAAGGACTGGCCGTCGCTCAGGGACTGCCGAGGTAGGCCGAGCTGAAGGTCGCCCCCGTGTCCGGCGAGCACCCCGACGCTGGCGACGACGTTATGGATGGTTTTGGTGCCCGCGCCGAACATCTCCGGGGCCACCGTGGAGAAGTAGTACTGGCAGTTGATCCACTGCGCCACCACCATGGGTGCGGTGAGGATGGTTTCCAGGGCATCGCCCTCGGCGTCGACCTCGGCGTCATAGGAATGCAGGAAGACACGTCGCTGCAGGTCAATGCCACGGGTTAGGGCGCGGGGCGCGACGATGAACGCCGCATTGCCGGCTAGGCCCCACTCGGGAAAGACCTGCGCCCAGTCCAGGGACCGGTTGGCGACGTGGCGCGCTGCCCGCTGCGGGTGCGGGGCGGTCGGTCCACCGGGCAGCTCCAGGCAGCGCTCAGCGGCAAGTTCGGCGCCGGCGCTGTCGAGATCTGCGCTGAGGCGGCTTACCTCGGTACGGTGGCTGTCCGGGATGAGGTGTGGGTCCAACACGGTGACCTGATCGGTGGCGGTGTCGTGTTGGCCGGCAACGAACCAGGTGTCATCGGGAATGGTGATACCCAGGTTGCGCAACTCGGCCCGGACTCCGGTGTCGTTGAGGATCGCGGCTGCGGTACGGGCATTGGGGCCGCCGGCTTGCCCGCCGCATGCCCCGCAGTCCAGTGCTGCCTGGTAGGGGTTGTTTTCGGTGACACTGCCATGCCCACACAGGACAACCAGCCGGGCGAATCCGCTGGTGAGTCCCATGGTGGTTAGCGCGACCTGTGCATAAAGAGCGCGATG
>JAIENC010000059.1 GCA_019751635.1 Mycobacteriaceae bacterium | reverse complement strand
CATAAAAAGGAATGGCGGCTTGGACGTGCGTGTCCACGTTTTCAAATCCCGGTTGAAACTGCGGATCATTGGGCGTCAGCGCGGCCAACGCAGACAGGTGACCGCCCGCTGAGCCGCCGGTAATGGCGATGAAGTCAGGGTCGCCGCCGTACTCGCTGATGTGCGCCTTGACCCAGGCCAGTGCGCGTTTGACGTCAACGATGTGATCCGGCCAGGTGTTGCGCGGGCTGTGCCGATAGTTGATCGCTACACAAATCCATCCCAACTCGGCCAAGTGACTCATCAAGGGGTGTGCTTGCCCACGCTTATTGCCGATAGTCCAAGCCCCGCCGGGGATTTGGAAAAGCACCGGCGCTTTTGCGCTCGGGTCGAGATCGGGCCGTCGCCAAATGTCGAGGTGATTGGCGCCGCCGTACTCGCCGTAGCTGATATTGCCGTGGTGTACATAGTCGCGATAGACCCGAATCATGCGCAGCACACCAGGGGTTTTGGCAGTGCCGGCACCGGCAGGTTGGCGCCATATCCCCACTGAGTCGGTACGGCGCTGGGTGCCCAAGCCACTGTCCAACGCAGCGGTCAGTCCAGTGTTGGCGCGGTGACCCGCCCTACTGAAATTCAACAAACCCACCGCCGATAAGGCGGCCACGAGCCACGACAAGAACCGGACCGGTCGGGCCAGGCGGCCAGCCGTCAACCCCAGCCCGCCGAGCTGACTGACCAGGGTTTGTAGCGGCAACTCGGTCACCACCAAGCCAAACGCCCAGGACGGTAACGAGGGATACCCCTTGCGTGCCAGCGGTCGATAGGCGTTCAACGTGGACGCCGCGGTAACCGCCGCCACCAGCAGCGCACCTATTTGCCGGATGACATAGCCGAAGCGCGTTTTCGCCATCCCGTCACTGTAAGAGACCCGAGCGCGGTGAATCGACTGGGCTGGGATGTCGGCTCTGCCGATACGCGACACCGCGCAGCGGCTGTTGTGGTGTGGAACACATTCTCCCCCAGCTGGGGGAGGCGAATTCATCACCCACCTAGCTCATTGGCCGAAAGACATCGGTGTGCCGGCGCACGAGGATTGTGTCAAGCCCGGATAAGAAAACTCGTCGCGGGCCTGGAATTACCCCATAACTAGGCTAATGAGTGAAAGGCAGCGCATGAACAGTTCGGACGGTTTTAGCCGGTGGACAATGAATGCTGTCAAGCAAATCAGTTACGAGATCATTGAGACCGCAGATCTTTTTAATCCGAACAACCCGGAGCTGGGGCGGCAAGCTGGTAACGCAGTGAGCGCAGCGACCCGCCTGGTAGTAATGGATGAGATCGTCGAAGAGCTTTTCGGCCGCCGTATTCGCGCATATTTCGCCGCTAATTCTGTGCCGGTCTCCTACCTGACGTTGCCTAGCGGTGACGAAAATAAAGTGATCGATAATGTGTTGCTGGTGGTAAGCCGGCTCAATGAGATCGGCACTCCCCGGGTGGGTAGCGCGCCGATCGCCATTGGTGGCGGGACCCTGCAGGACATGGTCGGTATGGCCGCCAGCTTGTATCGCCGCGGTATTGCCTACATTCGGGTACCAACAACACTGCTGGCCCAGATTGACGGCAGCGTCTCGGCTAAGACTGGCGTGAACCACGAGGGTTTCCGTAACCGATTGGGCACCTTCGCTCCGCCCCCGCGTACCTTGATCGACCGTGGGCTGATCGCCTCCTTGCCCGCGCGCCAGATCAGCAGTGGGTTGGGTGAGGCGCTCAAGATGGCCCTGATCAAAGATGCCCGGTTGTTTGAGCTTCTGGAAGCCCATGGGCCGCAGCTTGTCGCTGAGCGTCTGCAGGACCCCGGGCATGCCGGTCCTGGTGTGCCGCCCGGACAAGAGGTCATGCGTCGATCCATCGCCGGAATGGCCGAGGAGCTGCAAAAGAACCTCTGGGAGGAGGACTTGCAGCGGATTGTCGACTACGGGCACACGTTCTCGCCCATTGTCGAGATGCGGGCGCTACCGGAACTTATGCACGGTGAGGCCGTTGCGATGGATTGCATCTTTTCGGCGATCCTGGCCGCCAATCGCGGATTACTCAGCCGCACCGCGGTCGACCGTATTGTGCGCACCACGATCGGCATGGGGCTGGCCCCATCGCATCCGATGTTCTGCGATGCCCAGCTGCTCATCGAGGGGTTCGCCGACACGGTTCGCCACCGTGGTGGTCAGCAGCACCTGACCTTGCTTCAGGAAATCGGTGACCCGGTGTTCGTGAACGACCTGACTGACCAGGAAATCGCGAACGCTGCCGCCGAGATGCAACTGATCCTTGAGTTGGATACCGCTAGTGCTGCCCAAGTCTGTTCAATTCGTAGCACAAGTGCTGCCTAAGCAAGGGTTTTGCGGTCTACGCTAAGCAGGCTGCGTCCGGCCAGAGTGGCGCAGCCTGCTTGAGCCAAAAGCAGTTCAGCTGTTCGCCGTCCGACTATTCGCTAGCCCACCCGTAAGGAAGAGAACAGATCTTCATGGCCGGTCCGCAAATTCATCATGTCGCTCTGCTCGTTGCCAACTTGGAGACCGCAATCGAACGTTGGTCGCTAGCAACGGGATACACCTTCAGCCCGGTTGGGCGTTACTGCACCGAGCGATACGTCGATAGCAGCGATCCCAACCCGCATCACCACGATGCGCGCATTGCGTTTTCCAAGGAAGGCCCGCCACATATTGAGCTGATGGAGTTCACCGGCAACGGCACCCACTCGGTCGCCCAAGGCGAAGGATTTCACCACCTCGGATTCATGGACTACCCCAATGTCGAGGGCCGGCTGCAAGAACTTGCCGGGCTAGGCTTCGGCCACGATGGCCTGGCTCTGCACGATGATGACCGAATCCTGTTGTTCTTCACCGAAAAAGCCGATTTAAACGGCATGCGCTTGGAGTACGTAGCCGAGCTACCGCAGCCAATCATCAAAGACGACGGCACCGAAGCCTACCGCGATGAGCGCGGTTTCCCCGGCTTGTGGCCACCGGACAACGGCTAAGGGATAGCCATGGCGACGACTAGCGCACATGTTTGGGTGGGCAAGCACCGGTTCGAAACCATTGAAGTGCCCTTGCCCGCACCGCCAGATGAGGGTCTTCTGCTGGAAGTCACCGCGAACGGAATATGCGGATCTGACCGACATTTCGTTTCCAGCGACCCAACCGCGCCGATTGTGCTCGGCCATGAAATTGTCGGCACCATCGCTGCTTTTGGGTCGAAACATGCCCGCCAGGATGCCGCTGGCGAACCACTGCGACAGGGCGATACCGTGGCCCTGTTTCCTTGGGTGCCCTGCCTTCAGTGCTGGGGTTGTCGACGCTTCGGGCCGGGTGCGACGACGTGTAGTAATGCGTTCGTCTACGGCGTTCCCCCCGAAGCCATCGGTCTAGACCCGTTGTCGTATAGCGGTGACCACAAGCCGACACTGACGGGCGGTTTCGGGAAACACGTTGTCGTTCAACCCGGCACCTATCTGTGGCGAGTGCCCGATCATGTGTCGGCGGGGGTGGCGTCCCTGCTCGATCCACTAGCCGTCGCGGTCCGCAGCGTCAACATCGCCAAGACTCCGGCCGGTGTCCCCGAAGAGGTGTTGACGTTTGACTCCACCGCGGTGGTTCTGGGTGCGGGAGCGGTTGGCCTGTTGACCGGTCTAGTGCTGCGGCACCTCGGGATTGGCACCATCGTGGTGTCCGGGTCGCGGGCTAGCCGGCTCGACGCCGCCCGCGATATCGGTATGGACGTCGTGCTCGACACCGCCGAACTCGACGTATCCGAGCGGCAGGAGGCGATCAAGGAACTCACCCACGGCCGTGGAGCCGATATCGTCATCGACGCGGCCAATAAACCCGAGGCCCTCAGCGAGGCGTTGGGCATGGTGCGCCGGCTCGGTACCGTCGTCGAAGTCGGCAATATTGTCCCCGGCGATTCGGGCATCAGCATCGACCCGGCGGTAGACGTCTGCCAGCGCAACGTTCGCTTGTTCGGCGTGAGCTTTAACCCGCCACGCTCATACAGCGAGGCCATGGCCATGCTTGCCCAGCATCCGACCATTGCCTTCGAACGGTTAATCACCCATTCGCACTCGTTTGACAACCTTGACCTGGCCTTCCAGGATCTGGCTGGCGACGCCGTCAAAGTCACCCTCACCGCCTGAATGCGCTCAGGACCAAAAGCCATGGCGGCGCCGATAGCTGAACGTGTCACCCAGGCCCGCTTGGCTGCCCGGCGCTGGCGGCCATTTTTGGTCGGGGGATCGGCCGGGGTCCTCTACGGCTACTCCATCGGCGTCAGCAATGACGCGATCGGGCCCATCGCTGAGCAGTATGCGTTGTCCGCGTTGGCGGTGGGTCTGGTTGTCAGCAGCTTGCTGGCCGGAGGTTTGCTCGGGTGCCTGGTTGCTGGGCACGCGGTGGATCGCTACGGTCACCGGCTGGTACTCGGTACCGCCGGTGCGGTGGCCGCCGTCGGGGCTACCGTGGCGGCGCTGGCCCCTAATGCGCAGACAATAGGTATCGGCCGGTTGATCCTGGGCGCTGCGGTGGGCGTGACAACCGCGGTCACGCCCGGCTACATCAGCGAATTAGCCCCAGTCGGCAAACGCGGCATCATGATGGCCAGCTATCAGTTCGCTATCGCTTTCGGATTTTTGCTGTCGCTCAGTGTTGGCGTGCTACTTAGCCTTGGTCACCAGGAATGGCGACTGATGTTTGCTTTCAACATGATTCCGGCACTCGGGCAGGTTGCCGCAATGTTTCTGGTGCCATGTAGCCCCTATTCGTTGGTGGCTCGCGGTCGATTGCAGCATGCCCGTGAGTCGTTGAGCGCGACACGACATCACGATGATGTTGATGCCGAACTCGAACGGCTCAT
>JAIENC010000281.1 GCA_019751635.1 Mycobacteriaceae bacterium | reverse complement strand
CGCGATCAAGTCGAACACGACGTCGCGCTCCAGATACTGAAACAGACCCTCGGCGGTAATCAGCACGCCATGGGTGGCATCAACCTGGTCCATCCAGGAGTGCACCAGCGCGGATTGAGCGCAGGAGTGCAACCGCTCCGAGACCGGAAGCAACTGCTGACGTAGCCGCACAATAGGCGCTAAGTCCACCGATAACCACGTCAGCTCGCCGTTGTCGAGGCGCCAGAAGCTGGTCTGTAAGCCGTCTGCCAATGCCACCACCGTGGCGCGCGGATATTTCGCCAGATACTCCCGAGAGGCGTTGTCGAAAGCTAAGGCCCGCAACGCAATACCTTGGTGGGTTCGACCAAAGTGGGGGTAATCGTAGTCAAGACTGTCACGTAGGACGATCGCCATCGGGTCATCGATAATGCCGTCCGGCCGAGCTGCCTCGGCCGCTCGCTGATACAACGTCAGGAGCGCGGTTTCGGATATACCGTCAAGATGACGGGCGTCAACAACTGGCATGGATACCATTGTGCGCGATCATATTTGCCAACCCTAAACCCCGGTCCCCGGGCGAGCCGCCCCATCACTACCGAGCCGATCGATCGATACCGCCCAGGTAATCCGTCACACACATTAGGTAGGGCGGGAACTTTTTGGCTGCCTAAGCCCACAAAGAACGCAAGTAGAACAAAGCCTAACGGGGTATGCAGTCAGGCATGCCCCGCCCACCCCAGGAGGTGCATCTGACCACCCCGATCTGGATGGCCACACCTCCGGAGGTACATTCAGCCCTATTGAGCGCTGGACCAGGTCTGGGGTCATTGCTTGCCGCCGCAGCACAATGGCGCCAACTCGGCAATCACTACACCAACACCGCCGCCGAACTGCGGCATGTGCTTGCTGAAGTTCAGGCTAGTAGCTGGCAAGGTACTAGCGCCGCCGAGTATGCAGCCGCGCATCGCCCCTATCTAGCCTGGCTCGAACGCGCTTCACTGGAGAGCGCGACCACCGCCGTCCAGCACGAAGCGACAGCCGCGGCCTACAGCAGCGCCTTAGCCACCATGCCCAATCTGGCCGAACTCGCCGCCAACCACACACTGCACGGAGTCTTGCTTGCTACCAACTTCTTTGGGCTTAACACCATTCCCCTTGCGCTCAACGAAGCCGATTACGTCCGCATGTGGGTTCAAGCTGCCGAGACTATGGCCATTTACCAGGCGGTCACCGCAGCGGCGATGCCAGCAAGATCAAGCCCGCTACCAGCGCCCTCCATAGTGGCGCCCGGCCGCAACGCCGAAATCATCTGGCCGGAAATATCAAATTTCATTATTCAACAATTACAAAATATCCCAGATTTTATCGCTAATCCTTACAAATATTTTTTTAGTTTTTTTGAACACCTCGGATTCAGCCCCACCGCCGCCGGAGTTTTTGCCGCTATCGCATTACTAGCGTACGACATTCTTTGGTACCCCTATTACGCCTCATACGGACTACTACTGCTCCCTTTTTTCACTCCTGCACTGAGTGCTTTAAGCGCACTCAACGCGTTAGCCGTTTTCGCCAATCTAGTACCGATGCCTTCCCCGCTTGGCGTTTCCGCCGAACCCCACCCAAACCATCATCTGGACCCGCACCGCCTCCTGGGGCTGACGCCGATCGCATCGACCGCCCCCAGCGGCAGTGTGCCGTCGCACGACCTTGCCCCCAACACGGCTTCCCTGCACCCGGCCGGCAGTGCCCCGGTCACACCCGAGATCGGCTACGCCGTGCCTGGCCTGTCACCACCCAGCGGCCGGTTTGGCCCTACCGTGAAGACAAAATCACCGGACATCACCACCAATTCCACCGCCGCCGGCGCGGCAAGAACGCTCTCGACGCCCAGCCCGGCCCACCGCAAACGACGCAGCAAAGCCCAAGCGGGAGCCCGTGGGTACCGGGACGAATTTCTGCAGGCAACTTCCGCCATGGAGAACAACACCGACACCGCCGCTAGCGCCGACCCCAACTACGCTACCGCTAGCCATCAAGACGCTGGGCCCCTTGGCTTTTCCGGTACTACGGTGAAGACCGGCGACACCTGCGCCGGCATGATCCGACTGCCGCCGGAGAACCTCTGCCATACCGTCCCACTACTTCCCGCAACCTGGATAACCGAGGAGAAAGAAGGTTGATGAAACTCAAGGTCAAAGGTAAGGGACTCGGCGCCCAAGTCGTTGGCGTCGACCCCAAGAACCTCAATAACATCTCCACCGACGAGATTCGAGAAATTGTCTATACGAATAAGCTCGTTGTTCTTAAAGACGTTTATCCCACTCCCGAAGAATTTATAGCGCTTGGAAATATCATTGGGGAAATCGTCCCCTATTACGAACCGATCTATCACCATAAAAAATATCCGGAAATTTTTGTTTCCTCCACCGAAGAAGGCCAGGGGGTGCCCAGAACCGGCGCGTTCTGGCACATCGACTACATGTTCATGCCCGCACCTTTTGCCTTCTCCATGGTGCAGCCCCTGGCAGTACCCGGCGACGATCGCGGAACCTACTTCATCGACCTCAACGAGGTATGGGAGTCACTGCCCACGACTCAACAAGATCCGGTTCGCGGCACATTAAGCACCCATGATCCTCGACGCCACATTAAGATCCGCCCGCGCGATGTCTACAAACCCATCGGGGAAGTCTGGGACGAGATCAACCGAACTACCCCGCCCATAAAATGGCCTACCGTGATCAAACACCCTAAAACTGGACAGGAAATCCTTTATATCTGCGCCACTGGAACCACGTCAATTGAAGACAAAGACGGAAATTTTCTTGACCCAAAAATATTGCACGAGTTAATGCTCGAAACAGGACAGCTCGACCCCGATTACCAATCGCCACGCATCCATACCCAGCACTATCAAGTTGGTGACATTATTTTGTGGGACAACCGTGTGCTCATGCATCGGGCTAAGCACGGCACCGCCACGGGCACCCTGACCACTTACCGCCTGACCATGATGGATGGCCTTATCACACCGGGGTACGCCGCATGAGCCGCGCCGAAACAACCCACCCTGGCCAGACTCTGACGGAATCAACAGAAACTATTCCTATTGCCGAGAGCCTGCTCAGCAAAGTACTAGAACCTTATTCATACAAAGGTTGCCGATATCTTCTCGACGCACAATATCAAGCCACCGAAAATTCGGTTCTCGCCTATGGCAACTTTCGGATCGAAGAATCCGCATACATTCGAAGCACCGGACATTTTAATGCGGTAGAACTCGTGTTGTGCTTTAACCAACTCGCTTATAGCGCTTTCGCGCCAGCCATCATCAACAATGCTATTCCCGCTCTTCGCGGCTGGTCGATCGATGACTACTATCGGCATCAACTCAGCAGCATGCTGATCAGGCGCACATCGTCACAATTCAAAAAACCAATCAACCCACAAAAATTCTCCGCGCGCCTGCTGTGCCAGAATTTTCAAGTCATCGAGCGATCATGGCGTTATCTGCTGGTCCCATGCACCATCGAATTCTGGGACGAAGACGGCGGAGCCGCATCCGGGGAGATCGACCTCGCGGCCCTCAATATCCCCTAACCACGAGGAGGACAGCAGGAACAGCCATGTCTGATTTACCACCCACTGTGCTGGAACGAATCTTTATCCACGCACGCCAGCGACCCGAGGCAATCGCCTTGCGGCGCTGTGATGGCAGCAGTGCACTACGCTACGCCGAACTTGTCACCGAAGTAGCCCGGCTGGCCACTAGGCTTGACGCGCAATCGGTTTCACCAGGTTCCCGGGTTCTGATTATCTGCGACAACGGACCCGAGACTTACCTGTCGGTGTTGGCGTGCGCAAGGCTTGGGGCGATCGCGGTGATGGCGGACGGAAATCTGCCACCAGCAACCATCAACCGTTTCGGTGAGATCACCAATCCGAGCGCAATCCTCGTCACGCCGGGGAGCCGAAGCAGGCCTGCCGCTTTATCGGCCGATCTGCAGTCCAGACCAGCGATCATGGTGATGATAACCCCCGATGGGTACAACGCCACGCCGCCGACTGAGAACCTAACCCGGTCTGTCCACCAAGGCGCCGACGATCCCTTGGCGATGATCTTCACCAGCGGCACCACCGGTGAGCCCAAGGCGGTGTTGCTCGCCAACCGCACATTCTTTGCCATCCCCGATATTCTGCATAAAACGGGGTTGAACTGGGTTACCTGGATTGCCGGTGAGACCACGTATTCACCGCTACCGGCAACCCATATCGGTGGGCTGTGGTGGATTCTCACCTGTCTCATGCAGGGGGGATTGTGCATTACCGGCGGCGAGAACACCTCATCGCTGAAAGAGATTCTCCAAACAAACGCGGTCGCCACCACCTGCCTGGTTCCCACCCTGCTGTCCAAGCTGGTCTGCGAGCTGCGTGCCAGCACCGCGACGATTTCGCCGCTGCGACTGCTTGGTTACGGTGGTTCCCGAGTGAACGCCGCCGACGTGCAGTTTATCGAAGCGCTGGGCGTTCGCACCGCCCAGGTCTATGGCTTGAGCGAGACCGGTTGTACCGCTTTGTGTTTGCCCACCGATGACGACTCAATCAGCAAAATCGAGGCGGGCGCTGTCGGACGCCCCTATCCAGGAGTCGGCGTCTATTTAGCGGCTACCGACACCCCCAACGGGGCCAGTCCCGCCGCACCCGACGCTGCCCCGTCCGCCGCATTCGGCACGCTATGGATCAAATCGCCGGCAAACATGTTGGGGTACTGGAACAATCCCAAACGTACCGAAGAAACTCTGATCGACGGGTGGGTGAACACCGGTGATCTGCTCGAGCACGGCGACGACGGTTTCTTCTACATCAAAGGCCGATCGTCGGAGATGATCATCTCCGGGGG
>JAIENC010000253.1 GCA_019751635.1 Mycobacteriaceae bacterium | reverse complement strand
CCCGCAGATGCGTTGCGGTCTCCGCTGAGCTCAAAATCAGGGCTGCGCCCTGGTCAACCATGTTGTTCGAGTTCATCAGCTTGGTATACGGCCAGCTGATCATCCGATTTCCTGGGCCGGGCCGCCAAATCTCTTCAGCGCTTATCGGTTTGCGGATCCAGGCATGCGGGTTATGCACCGCGACCGCGTTGAAGCGGGCCCACAACTGGCCAATCCGCTGACGGTGATCGGTAACTGACTCGCCGTTGCTGATCCGCAGGGCCTGCTCGAACAGTGGATACACGTAGGACGGGCGGTCCAGTCCGATCCGCTGTTCGGCGGCTCCGGACATCGGCACATTGCTTTGGCTGATTTCGGCCAACGGCACCGATTCGTCCTGCCGAGTCCAGCTAAGTGTGCGGCCTTGGGCCCGCAGTGTGGTCCGGGTCCGCCAGGTTTCCGCGCCGGCGATCAGTACCACGTTGGCGCGCCCCTGTTGGATGTCTAGACATGCCTGGTTGACCAGCGATTGCGGCACGTTGCCGCCGATACCGCTATAGCGCGTGCTTGGCGAGTCCAGGCCAAGACGTTCGCCCAGCAGCAACCCCGGATCGCGGTAGCTTGCGGAAAGCAGGTGCACCACTCGAACACTGTCTACCGCTTCAAGAACCCGGGAGTCCGCGGCACGTCTTGCAGCGGCGACCATGAGTTCTATCGGTTCTGGAGTCTGCTGTGCAGTTTCGGGTATCGGCTCGGTCTGTGGGCGATGGTTGACTTGGCCGTAGCCGATCAACACTGGCGTGCTGGGGTTGACGGACATGGAAACTATTTTCTCGCGCCGGTTGGTGCCACCATCGCGGTGCCCTTCCGATGGTAAAGCTGCCCCCTCGGACTAGAGTTCGCGTTTTGTCTCGCAGCATGCCCGAGAAGGAGCCGTCAGATTCATGAGCGCCCAGTTGACCTACCTTGAGGCCGTACTTGTCGGCGCATCTCAGGGTGTTACGGAACTATTCCCAGTCTCAAGCCTTGGGCACTCGGTGTTGATACCGGCACTCGTGGGTGGGCGCTGGGCGCAAGACCTCAATATCTCCACCCCGGGATCGCCATACCTGGCATTCATCGTTGGCTTACATGTTGCTACCGCCGCCGCTTTGCTGGTGTTTTTCTGGCGAGACTGGCTGCGTATCCTGGCCGGATTCGTCTCCTCACTACGAACCCGTCGAATCCAGTCGGCCGACGAGCGGCTTGCCTGGCTGATTGTGGTTGCAACAATCCCAACGGGGTTGGCGGGGCTGGCTCTGGAACACCTCTTTCGCACCACACTGGGAAAACCGATCCCAGCGGCGACCTTCCTTCTGATCAACGGCATTGCTCTCTACGTTGGGGAAGTGCTACGCCGCCGCGTTGCCCCTGCCATTCCCCTCGATGTAGCAGCCGCTGATCAGCTGGCGCATACCGGTCCGGCTGTCGACAATCGTCTGGCTGAAATACCCTTGCGGCGGGGCGTGTTGATTGGCTCAGCGCAGATCCTGGCTTTGCTGCCCGGCATTAGCCGTTCCGGCATTGCCATGGTGGCCGGTCTGTGGCGGGGGTTGTCCCACGAAGACGCCGCCAGATTTTCCTTTTTGCTTGCGACGCCCATCATCTTGGCTGCGGGGGTGTACAAGATCCCCGATCTGTTCGGGCCGATTGGCGCTGGGGTCCACGGCCAAGTCCTGGTTGGCAGCATCGCCTCGTTTGTCTGTGCCTACCTTGCCGTGCGTTACCTCACGCATTACTTTCAAACCCGCACCCTTACCCCCTTTGCCATTTACTGTTGTCTGGTCGGCGCCGCCAGCCTGGCATGGCTTACGTTGCGGTAATGAAAACCACGGCAGCGATCAACGGCAAAGTTGTTGTTATCACTGGTGGCGCCCGAGGAATCGGCCTAGCAACCGCGACCACCCTGCACAACTTGGGCGCCAAAGTAGCGATCGGTGACATTGACCAAGCACAGGTTAAGCAGTCCGGCACTGCACTGGGCCTCGATTCCTACGGCAAACTCGATGTCACCGATGTGGAGTCGTTCTGCAGTTTCCTCGATCAGGTAGAACGTCAGCTCGGCCCGATCGACGTACTGATCAACAATGCAGGCATCATGCCGCTCGGTCGGATTGCCGACGAGCCGGACACGGTTACCCGCCGTGTTCTTGACATTAATGTCTACGGCGTCATCCTGGGAACGAAACTGGCTGTTCAACGCATGATTCCTCGCCGAAGCGGGCATATCATCAACGTTGCTTCGCTGGCTGGTGAAACCTACATCGCTGGGGCAGCCACGTATTGCGCCAGTAAGTACGCGGTGATTGGCTTCACTGATTCAGCCCGGATCGAAAACCGCAAGACCGGGGTGAAATTTTCGCTGGTGTTGCCCACGTTCGTGAACACCGAGCTGATCGCCGGTACCCGTGAACTCCGGGGATTGAAAAATGCCGAGCCAAACGATATTGCCAACGCGATTGCGAAGCTGCTGGTTCACCCAAAACCACGGGTGCGGGTCACCAAAACCGCCGGTGCGATGGTTGCGTCACGAAAATTCATGCCGCGGTCGGTGGCGGAGGGGCTCAACCGACGGCTCGGCGGCGAGCGCATCTTCACGCGGGCCATCAACACCGCGGAACGCCAAGCCTACGAAGCGCGGGCCCGTGGCCAGGCATAAAGTCACAAGATGACCAGGACAACCCGCAGCTGCCGGTAAAATCGCGAAGATGCGTGACGTTGACACCCACCCGCTGGCGTGGCAGTTGTCAGCGCTGCAGCGTTTCCGGATTTATGTTGATGTTGCTGTCGTCGTTGTAGTGCTGCTGCTAGCGAATCTCCTTGCCCATTTCACCACCGCATGGGCCAGCATCGTTGCAGTCCCGGTCGCGGCAGTGACGTTGGTGATTTTGTTGCGCGCCAACGGTCTTTGCTGGGCTGAACTCGGTCTGGCTCGCGAGCATTGGAAATCGGGATTGGGATATGCGCTGGCCTCGGTGGCTGTCGTGGCGGCGGCCATCGGGGTTGCGGCACTCCTGCCGGCGACGCGGCCGATGTTTCTGAATAATCACTATGCGACATTGTCTGGCGCGCTTATCGCGTCGATGATCGTCATTCCACTGCACACCGTTATCCCCGAGGAGCTGGCCTTTCGCGGTGTGCTGCATGGCGCGCTGAACCGGGCTTGGGGCTTTCGCGGTGTCGCTGTGGTGGGCTCGCTGTTGTTCGGCCTGTGGCATGTTGCCACTTCATTAGGCTTAACCAGCAGTAACCTCGGATTGAGCCGGTTGTTCGGTGGCGGGCTGGTGGGCGTGCTGGCCGGTGTGGCTTTGGCAGTGCTCGCGACGGGGTTGGCGGGGTTCATCTTCAGTTGGCTACGCCGGCGCAGCGGCAGCCTCATCGCACCCATCGCCCTGCATTGGTCGTTGAACGGGCTCGGTGCCCTGACTGCGGCCCTGGTGTGGCAGATGTCTGGGTGAAACCGGCCCGGTGTGTCGGTGTAGCAGCACGTGCGCACACGGGCACTAGACCAGCAGCACTGCGGCACCCGCGACACGGCCGGTACTGAGATCGGCCAAGGCCTGATCGGCTTGCCCCAGCGAATAGTCCACGGTGTGCACGCAGATATGGTGCGTGTCAACGAAATCGAGGAACTCGCGTGCATCGGCGCGGGTATTTGACGTGACCGAACGTAGTTGGCGTTCCTGGAACAGGTGCTGCTGGTAGTTCAGATGCGGAATATCGGAGAGATGAATCCCCGCGACCGCCACGGTGCCGCCACGATCTAGGGCTGCGAGCGCCGGCAACACCAGATCGCCGATCGGGGCAAAGAGGATGGCTGAATCCAGGCGCACTGGTGGCTGATCTGCTACGCCCTGAACTGACGTGGCACCGAGTTCTAACGCTAAAGCGCGGGCCCGGTCTCCACGGGTCATCACATGCACTTCGGCTCCTTGCGCCAACGCCACTTGCGCGGTGATGTGAGCACTGCCGCCAAATCCATAGATGCCCAGTCGTCCACCGGGCGGCAGTTCAGCGCGTAATAATGCGCGATACCCGATGATGCCGGCGCATAACAGTGGCGCCAGTTCGCTGTCGCTATAGCCGCTGGGTAGGCGATGGGCGAACGCGGCAGCGGCGATGGCAAACTCGGCGTATCCGCCGTCGGTGTCCCAGCCGGTGTAACGGGATGCTGGACAGAGATTCTCCCTGCCCTGGCGGCAGTATTGACACGCTCCGCAGGTGTGCCGCAGCCAGGCAATGCCCACTCTGTCGCCTACGGCGAACGCGGTACCAGCCTGCCGGCCAACCTCGACGACTTCGCCCACCACTTCATGACCTGGGATGACCCGATCGCGGTGCACCGCCAAGTCGCCTTCGGCGACATGTAAGTCGGTGCGACACACGCCGCAAGCCCGCACCGCCACGAGCAACTCGGCAGGCCCAGGTTGTGGCACCGCGGCTACTACTCGTTCCAGCGGATTGGTGCCCATCGGACCTGGCTGACGTACCTGCCAGGCAGTCATTGTCGGGGCCGGCGGTGGCGTCATCGCGTCATGATCACGTCTTACGCACCACGCTGACGAGCCACAACAACAAGGTTGCCCCGCCCACTGAGACGAAGAAAGTAAACCAACGGTGCCCGTGTTCAACATCGACTCCGAGCCATCCGAGGAGTACCCCTCCGATAAACCCGCCAATTATGCCAATGACGATATTGAGCAAGATGCCCGAACCGCTGCCCTTAACGATCTTGCCCGCGGCCCACCCAGCAATTCCGCCAATGACGATGTAAGCGAACCAACTCACCGCTGTTGGTGGGGATAGAGCCAAATTCTGTGTTACGGCCATGATCTCCA
>JAIENC010000266.1 GCA_019751635.1 Mycobacteriaceae bacterium | reverse complement strand
CGAACGCACCATTCCCGACGCCGGGCTTTCTGAGATCGCCTGATGGAATAGACCGTTGGCCGCCGGTACCGCCAACAAGGTAGCCACCGCCTGCGCCCCGGCGCTTTCCCCGAAGATAGTGACGTTGTCTGGGTTACCGCCGAACTCTGCGATGTTGTCGCGAACCCAGTGCAGTGCGAGCACCAGATCGCGCAAGAACAGATTGCTGTCGATCGTGATATCCGACGTCGATAATGACGATAAATCCAGGCAACCGAGCACGCCGAGTCGGTAATTAACCGAGACATACACACACCCGCGTCGGGCCAAGGCAGCACCGTCATACAGCGGGGTAGCCGAGCTGCCCATGAGGTAGCCACCGCCATGAATAAAGACCATGACCGGCAGTGGTTGCGCACCGGCTGCCGCCGGGGCCACCACATTGAGGGTCAAGCAGTCCTCACCTCTGGACTGGTATTTGCCGACGCCGATCATGGTGTAGCGGCGGTGCTGGGGTGCGCAGTTGGCAAAACCATGGCAGTGCCGAACCCCCGGCCAGGGCGGCACTGGTTGCGGAGCCCGGAAACGCCACGGTCCAACCGGCGGGCAGGCATAAGGAATAGACCGCCAGCGGTGCACACCGGCACGGGTGAAGCCTTCGACCACCCCGGTACGGGTGGTGACGCGAACGATACGGTCGTGCATGGTTCGACGGTAGCTAACCGTTGCCGACACGGTGGGCAAGTAGCCGGATACGGCTGGGGCGGCAGATACTCTGACCAGGTGCGGATTGCCCTGCTGATCGCCGCGTCGCTACTGATCGCCGGGTGTTCACCATCGCCTACCGGGCCAGCGAAACGCACCGGCAGCAGCGCACCGTCAACTGCCGCAGCATCATCACCGGCGCCCAACGCGCCCAACGCACCCAAACAAGGTGGCTCGATCACCGACATCACAAGCTGGATTGAGGCCGGGCACCCCGCAGATGTGGCTCACTATCACAGCGCGACACGCGACGGTGTCCGCACCGAACTTGGCGCCGATATCGCGTTCAGCGCCGACACCGTGACCTGCATGACCTCGGTTCAACACACCGGCGCCTTGGTCTGTCTGATTGATCTGGCCAACCCGCCGCCGCCACCGGCAACGAGCTACGGAGCGTGGAAGGGAGGTTGGGTCGATTTTGATGGGGTCAGCCTGCAAATCGGATCGGCCCATGCCGATCCGGGACCATTCCTGAGCGGCAAGGGAACCGAACTCGCTCGCGGCGATGCCTTGTCCTTCGGAGATTTTCGCTGCCGCTCCGATCCGGGCGGGGTGTTCTGTGTGAACTATGCGCACCGCTCAGCGGTACGGTTGGCTGGCGCCGGTATCGCTACGTTCGGCTGTTTGCGGCCCGTGTCGCCGCCCGACGGCGTCGGGCAACAATTTAGTTGCTCAAGCTAACTTCCAGCTCGAGCACCCGAATCTCCCCCGTCGTGCCGTCGACCTCGATGAGCGCTCCGGGCGGTAACCGCCGAGTGGCGTCATGAACATCGACCACGCAGGGGAAGCCAAACTCGCGGGCGACGATCGCGGCGTGTGACATCGGGCCACCGAGTTCGGTCACCACCGCGGCCGCATAAGAAAAGGCCGTGGTGTAGCCGACATCGGTGACCTCGGCGACCAGGATCTCTCCGGGTTGCAGCTCATCGATGGTCTCCGGCCGCACAATGCGTACCCGACCACGAACGCGGCTACCGCACACCCCCAAACCCTGCAGGGTGTCTCCGGCTTTCAGCACTGCCGCTACCGCGGTGTCTGGCGTCCAGGTCCCGCTAAACACCGCGGGGACAACCACGGTGGCCAGCCGGCGCTGTTCGGCTCGACGCCGAGCGACCAGGTGCGATACTTCGGCAGGAAGAGCGTCGAGTTCGTCAACCAAGAGATAGAAGACGTCTTCGGCGGTATCGATAACACCAGCGGCGGCCAACCGTTGACCGTATTCACGCAACAGCCCGCGGAGCACCCAGATGGCGCGCACCATCTTGTCGCGGCGGGCCTCCCGGTCACGTAGTTGATGCGCGGCCAGCAGTGCAATGGGGCGGGCCCGCAACGGAATGGCGGGACGTTGAGGTTGCGGGATCACCGACGCGGTCAGCGATTTGGCCACCATGCGCAGCAGCAGCTCCGGGTCGTCGGCGTAGCTGGTGGACTGCATCTCGACCTCGGCTGGACCTCGGTGCCCGATCAGCGCCAACTCGGCCAGCACCGCGTCATGAAAATCGGGAGCCACTGCCGCCAGCGCATCGAGGTGATCACCCGGTTCGGTGAGCAGTCGGGCCACGGTTGGAGTTCGCCGGGCTTTTTCCACCAGACGATGCACCGCATCCAGCGGTCGCGCACTGGCCAGCTCCGGGCCGGCCGAGGGCGCCGCTCCTGGCCCAACCACGCCGCGCAGCAGCACGTTACACGCGGCGCACAACATGAAGGCCCCCGCCGACAGCACCCAGCCGTGGACGACATGGTCGCGGGCCAGCAAGATCAGGCTGAGTAGCCGACGATCCGTCAGCGCGGGAGCGTCGGCGGCCAACCGTTCTACCCGATCCACATCAGCAATGAAGTCCTGGGTATCGCGGGTCGATCCAGCACTGAGCCCGATCAGGTTGACCCCGAAAATCGCGATGTTGCGCACGGTTCGCAGCTTCCTGGCAGCGAAACCGGAGGTTTGCGGCGGACGTTGCTCTCCGAAGACCGGCAACGCGGCCATGCTGGGACCGAAAAACCCGCTGTTGCTGACAATCGTCGACGGTTTGGCGAAGGGCACGGTCTCAGCCATCAAATGCGCGGACGTGATCGCCCCGTAAAGGCGATGCGCAAACACCGCGACGGTACGCATCGCGATCTCGCGCTGAACCAGTCCCCCGGGTCGCAACCGCCCGGCAATGCCGACACCACCCGCCCGCAGGCCTCGAACCGTCACCGACGCCGACGACGGCGAGAACGGCCCGGGCAACGCCTCAGATAGGTTGGCCGCGATAAACGTGGGGAAACGTGGGTCGATCGGAGTGTCAAACTCGCCGTTGCTGTCCGGTGGGCCGGCTAACCGAGGAACCACACCGTCGGCGGCCGGGGCGTCCGTGGCCGGGAGATCTTGGATCATCGCCAGCCGCCACGGCAGCGCAAAGACCCGATTCCCGACGCTGACCCGGCCGCGGACCGCCAAAACCATATCCCGGACGCACTCCTGAGCAGTCCAGGCCGGCGCGCAGTCCCACACATCACGCAGCTGCGTGGTGTCCATCAGCGGCGCGTTCTGCACAAACTGCCAGTCAATCCGCGCGCTGGCACCGCACAACCCGGCCGGGTAATGCCGGAGGATGGGCCGCCGCAGGGTGGCGGCAAGCTGACGCACCGTTGTCTGACCGGGAGCCGCCAGATTGATCGGACCACTGTCGAGGTTGGTATCGAGTATGGCGCGGAGAAACACCCGCACAGCATCATCGGCGTGCACCACCTGCACCGGGCGATCAGCCAACCCCCGGTCGGGAAATGCCGGAGAGCTCAGCAGTCTCAACACCCAGTTATCGACATTTCTGCCGAGCACAAGCGCCGACCGGATCGCCACCCAGTCCAGGCCGGAGTCGGCCAGCAGGCGTTCAACTCGCGCTGTGTCCGCCCCCTCGGCGGCGGCCGGGTTCAAGGCATGTGCAGATGAGCCGAAAATGATTCTTCGGCAACCGATGTGGGCCATAGCATCCAAGATGTTGGCGGTGCCGACTAGGTTTGCCGCAGTGTCACGGCCCAGCGCCCAGGCGCAGTGCACAACCACGTCTGCGCCCAGCACAGCCTGGCGCACCCCGGCCACATCACGAATATCGCACTGAACGAAATCAGCTGAACTAGGCCAACTTTCAGGACGAAGACGAGCGAGCCCAACGACGTCATGGCCTTGGCTTAACAATCGGTGGGCAATCCCGCGGCCGAGTACCCCACTGGCTCCGGTAATAGCGATCTTCACGAATGAACCTCGGGCCACATCGGCCCTACTCCTCGTCGTCCAAGAATGCCGCACTGACCAACGCATCGAGGTCCATATCGGCGATGTCTTGTTCTCGAGTTTCGTCGGCAGCGACTCCGTCGCGTTCCTGAGCCAAGTCCAGCAGCAGATCCAGCACTCCCGCTTGACGCAGTCGTTTCACCGGGATGGATGCCAGTACACGCTGAATCTCGGCTTCCCCGGGCGCAGCTTTTTCCCCGTGCGGCTCGGTGGTACCTAAGAGTTCCTGGTGCATATAACCCGCCAGGGCGGCAGAGTTCGGGTAGTCGAAAATCAGGGTGGGCGACAGCCCCAAGCCGGTGGCAGCTTTGAGCCGGTTGCGCATCTCTACGGCGGTCAGTGAGTCAAACCCTAACTCTTGGAAGGCCCGGTCCGGGTCGATGGCGTCCGGTGTGCTGCTACCGAGCACCGTCGCGATATTGGAGCGCACCAAGTCGAGCAGCACGTCACGTTGCTCGTCTTCGGAGAGACCGGATAAGCGTTGTAGCAGAGCGGATTTCGATTGAGCTGCGGCCAACGAGTCATCGACCTGACGGCGAGCCGGGGCATGGATCAGATCGGTAAACATCGGCGGTAACGTGCCGCCCTCGAACTTGGCGCGCAAGGCAACGAGGTCGATGTGGGCCGGCAGCAGGAACGGTTCGTCGATCATCAGCGCGGTATCGAACAACCGCAACGCCTCGTCGGCGGAGAGCGCCACCACACCGTCGCGACGGAACCGAGCGAAATCGGCGGTACTCAGTCCGCCGGTCATGGCGCTTGCTTGGCCCCATAGCCCCCAGCCCAGCGACATCGCCGGTAAACCGTTGGCGCGCCGATGTATTGCTAATG